>NZ_JBHNZD010000030.1:0-43884 GCF_054960375.1 Alteromonas sp. G4i35
CTTTTAAGTCGGTTTTTATTTTTTGATTTCACTAGTTTCAATGAATGATAATTTATCAAACTCATCTCATAACTGAACCCAAGTTTTAAGTCCCTTTAGCTTTTTCGTTTGCATGCTCCTTTTGGCTCAGATATCTACCTTCTAGGACAAATGCTAATTTTAAGAGCAGTATTATTAGCGCATTGAATAAATGTAGTTGGAGTATTAGTGTACACCACTTCTACAAAGTCACACATGCATAACTTCATGTCTAAAAAAGCCAAGTTGGGAGTAAAGCCGTTTTTTTATCATTAAAGGCTGAACTTAAAAAGAGTAACATTCTGAGGTTGCTCTAAGCTGTCCAGATATCTTACGGGTAGCTTCATTACTAGCCTTTTTCACGGCTTGTACATATATACTTTTTGCATTAACTGGGGTTTCCTTGCTGTTGCCCACCAAGCTAATAACAGTGCTTACCGAACCATCTAAACTAAAAATAGGTGCACTTACAACATTAATGTCTGGCAAGAAATCTTCTTTAAAACAACACAAGTTGCTTTTTTTTATTTCTTCTAGCAATTCGTAGAACATCGCTTTTTTTATAGGCTTACCCATGTAGCGTGGCATAGGTGCAGGGGAATCGTAGTAGTGTTCAACTAGCGTCTTGCATCGCAGTTTAGGTAGGTGGGATAAGAAAATACGCCCAGCGGCAGAGGTAAACGGCGACAGCTCTGAGCCCAAACGGATATTCACCGCCAAAAAGTGACTGGAGTCTAACCACTTTATCACTAGCGGTACATCACCATTCCAAATGGTTACAGTAATGGTTTTATCTAATTCTTGGTGAAGCTTATCTGCATATTCAAAGGCCACCTGAACGGGGTTTGAATGTTTTAGTGCCGACATACCTAAGCGAATACTGCTGTTTGAAAGCATGTATTTGGCATTGTCTAATTGCGACACATAACCAAGCTTGGTCAAGCTAACCAAGTATTTGTGAAGTCGACTGGGGCTCATTTCTGCCAGCTCAGATAACTTAGTAAGCGAGATAGGGCCGCTGTGCTCAGAGATTAACTCTAAAACCTCAAGCCCTAGTTCTAGAGAGCCAATACCCTTTCGGGTTGCAATTGCTTTGTCGTCATCCATTGTGTTGCTGCCTCTTCATCCAAGTGGGCGTCATGCTACCCCAGCTTCTCACCGCATTACAGCGTAATTAAACCGCAAGATTGGTTTCAATAAATGCGCGATTTTCCTCAAGGGCTTGCGAGTCACCGTAAAATTGCACTTTCCCTTTCACAATAAGAATGTGCTGATCGCACAGCGTCTGCAATACCTTAATGTTTTTATCCACAATAATGGTCGACACACCGGTTTCTTTAATTTTGCGAATAACATCCCAAATTTCTCTGCGAATAAGTGGTGCTAAGCCTTCTGTGGCTTCATCGAGTATCAGTAAATCTGGGTTGGTCAAAAGCGCCCTACCTATAGCTAGCATTTGCTGCTCACCGCCAGAGAGTTGAGTGCCTTTATTGGTTAAGCGCTCTTTTAAACGAGGGAACACCTCAAGCACCTTCGCATAAGTCCAATGCGCTTCACCTCGCGAGTTTTTTCGCGCGGCCATTTGTAAGTGCTCTTTCACAGTTAAGTTGTGAAACATGCCCCGTCCTTCTGGCACATAGGCAATATCGTTGCGCATGCGTTTCCACGTGGGAAGAGCACCAATTTCTTTGCCCTTGTACAAAACAGCGCCACTACGCGGCTTTACGATACCCAAAATAGATTTCAATGTTGTGGACTTACCCATGCCGTTGCGACCCATAATACTTACGGTCTGCCCTTTTTTAATGGCAAAAGATATTCCGTGCAGAATATGGCTTTCTCCGTATAAGGTATGAATGCCTTTTACCTCTAGAATGTTGTCTGTCACGTTAAAATACCTCGTCATCGTTGCCTAGATAGGCTTCTTGAACTAAAGGGTTTGCTCGAATGTTATCTACCACATCGGTGATCAAATGCTGCCCGTCCACCATCACGGTCATTAGGTCAGATAGCTCAAAAACGGCATCCATATCGTGCTCTACCAGCACAATGCAGTAGCGCTTTTTCAGCGACTTAAGCAGGTCAATAATGATAAGCGACTCTTCATGGCCCATACCCGCCATTGGTTCATCAAGTAAAAGTACTTGGGGGGCGGTCGCCAATACCATGGCAATTTCTAGCTGACGCTGCTCACCATAACTAATGGCGCTGGCTTTGATATTGGCTTGCTTCAATAGCCCTACCTGTTCAAGGGCATCTTGGGCAATCGCAGTTACATGCTTACTTGAATGCTTCGACTTAAACATATTAAAGCTGCTACCCACTCGTTGCTGGGCGGCAATGCAACAGTTTTCCAAGCATGTGGCATCTTTGAAAATATTGGTTTTCTGAAAACTTCGCCCTATTCCTTTGCGGCAGAACTGATAACTTTTCAGGCCCGTAATATTTTCACCTCGATACAAAATCACACCCTTAGTTGCCGGATACGTACCGCACAATATATTCAGCAGGGTGCTTTTTCCCGCGCCATTAGGGCCCACAATACTATGCAGCGATTTGTCGTAAAACTTAATATTAAATTCGTTGAGCGCTTTTAATCCGCCCCAGTGCTTTGAAAGGTTTTCAGCTTGTAAGATACATTCACTCATTTGCGTTTCCCTCCGACTAACTGCTCAATTAGCCCGGCAATACCACTTTTTAGTAGCAGTACCATTAAGATGATGAGCGAGCCCATCCAAAACATCCAATACTGGGTCATGTGTTCAATGCCGTAGTGCAAGCTCTCATAAACGAATACACCTAGAATTGCCCCAAAAATAGTGCCTAGACCACCTAAAATAGCCATTACTAATGCAGAAGCAGAGACTTCCCAACCCATCATGGTTGGATTAACAAAACCGTATTGAAGCGAGAACAAGTAGCCTGCGTAAGCGGCAAGTGATGAAGACAATACATACGACACTAAACGGAAGTAAAAGATGTTGTAGCCAAGTGCAGTGGCACGCTCAGGGTTTTCTTTTATTGCGTCAATCACACGCCCAAACCGAGAATGCAAACTAACTTTACAAAACACGTAGCAGTTAAATAGCGATAGCAAGCACAGGTAATAGAAGTGGTTCTCGTTATCTAAATCTAAGAAATTTAAACCAAAAATGCTGGTTTCGGGTTTTAGATAAATAAATAACCCGTCTAAGCCGCCGTATTCCGTTGAGTCGGCAAAGAAATAGAATGTCATTTGCGCCAATGCCAGCGTTATCATGATCATATAAATACCGCTAGTTCTTAGCACAATTAAGCCAACAATAAGTGCAATAGCACCACTAGCGGCCATGACATAAAAGGTATACAACCAAAAGTTAACCACTTCGTATTCGGGGAGCATAATGGCAAATAAGTATCCGCCTAAGCCGTAGAACATGGCGTGACCAAGGGTGATAAGGCCAGTTCTTCCCACCAAGTAGTCCAAAGACATAACAAAAATAGACAAAATCAGCATGGTGGAGATTTTGTTTACGTAAAACGTGTTCTCATTGAAAAATAAGGGGATACCCAAGGCAATAAAGAAAAACGCAAAAATAAATACTTTTTCAGCTTTGCTAGAAAATACAGACATCGTACAACCTTAACTTTTGAAAAGCCCTTGTGGTTTAAAAATAAGGATAAGTGCCATTAGCAAGTAAATTGTCATACTCGACATGCCGGGCAACAGCACAGATGCGAACGTATCAACAATGCCTACTAGCAAGGCCGCCACAAAAGCCCCTTTTATCGAGCCCATTCCCCCAATCACCACCACAACAAAGCATGAAATGAGTACGCGTTCGCCCATACCAGGTACTAAACTCACCACAGGCGCAGAAACAATACCGGCCAAGGCAGATAAGGTAACGCCAACGGCGAAAACGACGGTAAATAATGTGCCGATATTCACGCCCAAGTTCTCAACCATTTCTCGGTTAGACTCACCGGCGCGGATCATCATGCCAAGCTTAGTATTGTTGATGACGTAATACATGCCTATGGCAATACCCACACACAATACCGACAGGAACAAGCGATAAACCGGATATTCAACGATATCGGTAATTTGAATAGACGATGACAGCAGCTCAGGTACATCAACCCCCAGAGGGTCGTTACCCCAAATGAAGCTTTGTGCCGCGTTAAAAATAAAGATTAAACCAACCGTTAGCAGTACCTGATCAAGGTGGTCGCGCTTGTATAAATGCACTATTAGAAAGCGCTCAATAATTACGCCTATGACCATAGCAATACTGCAAGCAATGACCACAGCTAACCAAAAGCTGTCTGTCATGGCGGCAAAGTAATACACCAAATAAGCGCCAATCATATACATAGAGCCGTGAGCAAGGTTCAAGATACCCATAACGCCAAAAACTAATGTGAGACCTGATGCAACCAAAAACAGTAACAGCCCATACTGAATACCGTTTAGTAATTGCACGAGGAAAAGCGACATTTCCATTTTTATACCTCTATGGGGAAGCCCGTGGGCTTCCCTACTTGCAATAACTTATAAACGACAACCACGTGCTGGGTCATTCAGGTTCGCTGCAGCGGTTTTAACCACCACGTTTTCTCCGTTCTCAACCTTTCTTAAATAGATGTTTTGAATTGGATTGTGCGCCTTAGAGAAATGGAAGCTGCCGCGCGGGCTATCAATTTCAATACCTTCCATTGCCTTTATCAGAGCTTTTTTGTCAGCGGTATTACCCTTGGTTGCTTCCACGGCTTGAATAATCAATTGACCGGCGTCATACCCTTGAACGGCGTATAAGTCAGCAGGCTTGTTGTACAATGACAAATACTCGGCTCTGAACGCTTTGTTCTTAGGGTTATCCAAGGTGTCGGCATAGTGTAGTGTGGTGAATAGGCCGTCAGCGGCTTCACCTTGCGCTTCAATGGTGCCTTCGGTTAGGAAACCAGAACCAATAAGTGGAATTTTGCTTTTAAGCCCCATGGCATCGTAGTCTTTAACAAACTTAACCGAGCCACCACCGGCAAAGAACACAAATACAGCATCAGGCTTTATTGAGGCAATTTCAGTTAGGTAAGACTGAAACTCTGTTTTTGGAAACGGTACGAAAATTTCCTTAACCACTTCGCCACCAGCTGCTTCAAATGATTCTGAAAACGCGGCAAGCGACTCTTTACCAAACCCGTAGTTCCAGCTTAGTGTCACCACCTTTTTATAGCCCATTTCAATGGCTTGGTTACCCATTGGATAAGCAGTTTGCCAAGACGAAAACGACGTGCGGAACACATTCGGCTGACAGAATGCTCCTGTTGCAGCGTTAGCACCTGCATTGGGAATGATCATGATAGAGTCTTTGTTTCTAACCGATTTGATCATGCCCATTGCTACCCCTGAGTGAACTGGGCCAATAATGAAATCGGCATCGTCTTTATCGGTCATTGCAGAGGTTAACTCTGGAGCGCGTGCTGGCTTTGCTTCAGTGTCGCTAATGATGAATTCAACAGGGCGACCGGCAATAGTATTGCCCTTTTCTTTTAGGGCTTGTTTCAGGCCGTTAGTAGCAGCCTCACCCAACCCAGCATAAACACCACTGTATGGCAGCATTACGCCAATTTTTATGGGCGATTCGTCGGCATGTGCAGACATACCTGACAACACACTTGTCGCCATCACACTACTGGCCAAGACGACTTTTCTGAGCGTTTTATTTTTAAATATCATGGTAAGTTACTCGTATTGTGGTAGGTGAATGTTAAAAAGCGTATTTCGCCATTGCTTGAACGCGGCTCATATCGCCGTCGAAACCGTCAACAGTTTCACGCTTTGCGTAGGTATATTCCAAGCCAACCGATAGCGGCTTAGTAATGTTGTAGATGTAGTTAATGCGCGTGCTGTAAACGTCATGTGTGCGCGAGCCCACCATGCCTTCGACGGTGTCTACATCTAATGAAGAGAAGATAAGATTGGTACGAGCGCTTTCGCTCCACAAGTGGCGATAAGCTACAGTAACCGCGGATGCATCAATGGCATCAAAGTTACCTTCATCGTCTAGGAAGGCACCATTGGCAGCATTTACGCCAACATAACGACCTAAGCCCGAACCACTAGCTACTTGAATGCGAATATCATCGCCATTGCTCAAGTTAATGCGCGATGAAAGCGATAGTGCAATACCCGTGTCTGAGTAATCTTCGCCTTGTGTTTCATAAGCAAGCTGACGCAAGATACCGCCCACTTTCACATGACCCCAGCTGGCTTTCATCGTATAAGTACCAATGAGATCAGGTACAGAATTGTCATCTGTCGTAATTTGCGCGGTAGTGGTAGTGCCAACGGTTGTCTCAGGGTTTTCCAGCGCCACTTCAAAACCGTTATTTGAATAACGAATTTGTGGTTGACGAGTAAAAGCCACACCGTCTGTTGTACCAATAAAATCTACTGATTCAACCAAAGCGCCTAGGTCCATGATAGTTGACCAAGTTTGACCAATTAGCCAGTTGTTGTATTTCAAGTAAGCATGTCGCATACGTGGCGTATAGGAGTTGCTCACTCGCTCATCACCACCAGATGTCAATAGAAAGTCAAATTCAAACACACCGGTTATGACGTCTTCACCGTCTACTGGCGTATTGGTAGTAAATCTGAAACGAGACTGTTTCGCGTGCGCATCAAATCGGCCACCTAGCCCATCGTCTGTGGCGCCCGTTTGTACCAAAGACGGTACGTAAATATCACGTCCAGGGCCAACACCTTCACCGTTTGAGTAGTCGCTATACATTGCGTCAACTTTGATATAACCAGAGAATTTCACCTCGGTGTCAGCTAGGTTCGCTGCCTCTGCGCCATTAGCAAGCGCTAAACCAACCGATAGTGACGAGGCAAGTAGGGGCTTGATGAGTGTTTTTTGTTTTAAAGTATTCATTCAGTTCTCCGTTGTAAATGTGCCAAGCATGTGTGTGATAAACAGAAACAACTGACGTTAAGGCAACCCATCTTTGTAAATTTTGTGTTATGCAATTGTTTCTAAACAAGGAACTTACTGTGAAGATAAATCACAAACCAATACCAAATGAGTGGCTCGCAATACTTAACGGGTATGGCTTTGCGGTATATAGGTTGAACAACAATGCATTGAAAAACATATAAACCATTGTTATTAATTGATAATTACAAGCAGATTTGGAAGAGCATTGATAGCTCTTATAGACAAAAATTACACGCCACAACTTGTTCATTATTTATAAATTAATTCACCAATAATTAAAAATGAGCAAATATAAAGGAAAAAAATAAATAAAAAACCCGCCATTAGGCGGGTCCAAATTGCTTGGGAGCGGTGTTACTTTTGTTGCTGGTGTTACTTTTTAAGATAGCGCTGAACAACAATGATAGTGCCGCCAATGACTAGCCCCCAAAACGCGGAGGAAAGCCCTAATAACGACAAATCCGATGCGGTAATAAGAAAGGTACACAACGCCGCTTCTCGATCTGCAGGTTGGCTTAATGCTGTAGAAAGTGACCCTTCCAGCGCCCCCAAAAGTGCAATACCGGCCACCATTGCGATAAACTCAGCAGGAAACGCTTGAATCACACTCACTAGCGCGGCACTAAATAGCCCAAACATAATGTACCACAGCATGGCGACAGCAGGGCCAAAATAGCGTTTTTTAGGGTCGGGGTTGGCATCTGGGCCAGTGCAAATGGCAGCGGTTATTGCAGATAAATTCACCCCATGACATGCCGTTGGCGCAAACAAGATACTCATAAGCCCACTACCTGCAACAATCTGATTTGACGGTGGTGAATACTTGTCTTGCTTTAGTATGGCGATACCAGTAATAAATTGGCCGCTCACAGCAACTAGCATAAGCGGTATTGAAATACTAAATAATGCAGTGAGTGAGAAGCTAGGCATGTACCAATTGGGTGTTGATATTTGCCAGTCAACTTGTTGAAATGACAAATCATAGTTTAAGGCCAGTACCCCTACCCCAATAGCAACGGTAAGCATGATGGCGTAACGCGGCAGCAAGTGACGCAATAAAATATAGCCTGCGAACATCACTAGCCCCAGTAAAGGCGCTTGTGTCATTTTAGAGAAGAGATCCAGAGAGAAGTTAACCAGTATTCCTGCCAACAATGCCGCAGCTAAGGCCAAAGGCAATCGGTTCACTAGTCGCTCAAATGCCCCTGTTACTCCCAATAACAACAAAATGCCACCAGACATAATGTACGCGCCTATCACATCGCTCCACGGCATACCCGGCACTAAGGTGACGAGCAAGGCAGAACCCGGTGCATTCCATGCAAAAAGCAAGGGCATGCGATAGCGCAAGCTAAACCAACCACATAGTAAACCGCTAGCAATAGACATCCCCCAAATCCAAGAAGTCAGTACCTCACTGCTCAAATTCGCCGATTCGGCAACTTGAAACAAGATAACCAGTGGACCTGCATAGCCCATTGTCGAAGCAAGGAGCCCCGCTACTGCGGCAGACAACGACCAGTCTTTTAACGGTGGAAAAGAAATGAAAGTAGGCTGATTTTGCATAAGTCACTCCATTGGTTGCCGTGCTACCCGCAAGAAATTGCCTGCGAATAGCACAGCTTGGGAACGCGGTTTACTTAAACTACATATTTCCGTTTGAGATGCGTGTAGTAGGTATAACAGAACGAGTAAACAGTGATGTTACACGCTTTGTAAATTAAGCGTTTTCAACAACGTTAGGTTGTAGATCGCTTATATGTTTTGCGCTACTGGCGCGATGTTGGTGAAAATAAAATATCCCCATGGCAAGCGCACAAATAATGCCTGGAATAGCAAACACCATGAAATTAAGGTGTAGTTCAAGCTGTTCTGACAATAAATAGCCACCCAGTAAGGGTCCTACGATAGCGCCGTTTCTGCCAATCCCCGATGCCCAACCAAGGCCGGTAGAACGAATGTGTAACGGATAGTACTGCGCTGCACAGGCATATAAGAGTATTTGACTACCTATTGTTGCAGCACCCGCCACAGCAATAGCCAAATAGCGCACAAAGCTTGGTATATCTAAGCCCATAAGGGTGATTGATACCGCAGCAGCAATAAAGAAGAAGGTGAGTACTTTAGGCAAATTAGAACGATCGCCAAGCCACCCGCCATAAATAGCACCAGCAATAGCACCAACGTTAAGCACTAGTAAGAATTGTAAACTAGACCCCAACGAGAACCCTGCATTATTCATCAGTTTAGGTAACCAAGACGTTAATGCGTATACCATCAGTAAGCAGCAAAAGAACGCACACCACAACAAAATAGAAGGCAACGCATTTTGACCGTTAAAGAGTTGCTTAACGCCAAAATGGCTTGGTGCTACTACACTATCGTCTTCCTCGCCCTTGAGAGGCACATCTGTATTTGAAGGTGCAATTCGCGAGATGATTTTCTTGGCGGTGTCTCTTTTTCCCTGACGAATGAGAAACGCCAGTGATTCAGGTAAAAAGGCAAGAATTAAAGGAAGTAACACGAGGGGTAAAATAGCCACATAGAAAACCGATTGCCACCCCCACTGTGGAATCATTTGCATGCCTAACCAAGCCGCCATCATACCACCGACAGAATAGCCACTAAACATAATGGCCACCAGAGTTCCGCGCATTTTTTTAGGCGAATACTCGTTCATAAGCGCAACTACATTAGGCATAACTCCACCAATGCCTAGCCCGGCAATAAAGCGGCATATACCAAACTCGGTCACATTGGACGCAAAAGCATTGATGAAGGTAAAACCACTAAACAGTGCAATACAGATAGCAATAGACAAGCGACGCCCGATGCGATCTGCCAATTGTCCAAAAATAATTGCCCCAATCATCATTCCAAATAACGCATAGCTACCCAACGCGCCTGCCTGTACAGGTGTTAATGACCACTGTTCCATTAATACAGGTAGCACTACGCCGTACACAACTAAGTCGTAGCCGTCGAATATAATAATCAGTGCGCACAGCAGTAACGTGCGCAAATGAAAGCGGTTAAATTTTGCATTGTTTATTAATGCGGTTAATGCATTACTCATAACTCTTTTCTCATAAAGAAAGCCGCTTAAAAGCGGCTTTTTATTCTTGTTTTTTACCCACAATCTCCACCAGCAACAGGCAAAATAGTTCCTGTAATATAGCTGGCTTCATCTGAAGCTAAATACAAAATGGCAGATGCTTGTTCATCTAGGGTGCCGTAACGAGACATAAAACTGGTATCAATGGTCTGATCGACAATTTGCTGATACCAAATTTTTTCCTGCTCACTTTGTGTAGACTCGTTGCGCGGAATAATGCGCTGAGGCGCGTCGGTTCCACCTGGTGCCGTGGCATTCACACGAATATTGTGCTGCGCGTACTCAAAGGCAAGTGACACTGTCAGTGCATTCACGCCCCCTTTTGCCGCGGCATAAGGCGCGCGGTTTACACCACGAGTTGCAACCGAAGACACGTTCACTATGGCGCCTTTTCCGTTGTCTAACATGGCCGGTAATACTGCGCGACAACACCACAACGTGGGGAACAACGAGCGACGAACTTCTTTTTCAATTTCGTCAGCTTGATAATGCTCGTAGGGTTTGGCCCAAATGGTCCCCCCCACATTATTGATAAGCTTATCGATTCGCCCAAAATGCGCCGATGCCGTATTCATAGCATTAAGCGCACCTTCATAGGTTTCTAAATCAGCCTCTACAGCAATAACATCCGCACCGTTTTCATTGAGTGACTGGGCAATCTGTTGAACATGCGCTGAGCGGTCAACCAATACCAACTTAGCTCCCTCAATAGAGGCTCGTTGTGCAACGCGAAGGCCAATGCCTTGCGCTGCGCCAGTAACTACGATGACCTGCTCATCGAAGCGCAAACTCATGCGGCTTCCTCTTTAGGCTGGCTGGGGTTAAATTTTTCGTAGTGGAACGAATATGGATTTGTGCCCGCATCTTTAAAGTATTGACGCACGGCATCAACCATCGGCGGAGGTCCACATAAATATGCATCGGCATCAGCAAGTGCAAATGGAACACTTTCCATATGATCAGTAACAAAACCCAACTTCTCATGTGCGCTATCTGGGTTAACGACGACAGTGGCGTAGCTAAAGTTGTCTAATGCCTCGGCATATTCTTGTAAGGCTTCAAGCTTCACCAAGTCATCCACATTAGTCACACCGTAGAGTAAATACACAGGTTGACTTGTTGGAGCCTGCACAAGCGACGCAAGCATAGAAAGAATAGGGGCAAGCCCTGTTCCGCCTGCTAGCATAAGTACTGGGCGCTCTACTGCGCGCAAGTAAAAGCTACCTAGTGGACCGGTTACGGGAAGCACATCTCCTGCACTTGCGTCTTTGCTCAAGTAAGTACTCATTAGGCCATTAGGCACATTGCGGATAAGGAAGCTTGCATCTTTGCTTCCCGGGCAAGAGCTAAATGAATACGCTCGGGTCTCATCTGAGTTTGGCAGCCCCAAGTTAATATATTGACCAGGCAAGAAATCAAGTGGCGCAGACAAAGCGACATTTAATTCAATGGTGGTATCTGACAATGCATTTACACTGGTAATGGTGCTTGTAATGCTTTGCGGGCCTGATGCGCAGAGTGAAGAGGATGCAGGAATAGAAATCACCACATCTGATTGAGGTTGCATCTGACAGGTAAGAATTAGCCCATCAGCAGCTTCATCGTCGGTTAACGCTTCATCGATATATTCATCACCTAATTCGTAAGTACCTTGCTTGCAGCTACCTTTACAGGTTCCACAAACACCATCAGAGCAGTCCATTGGCAGTTTCACTTGATGGCGATAGGCGGCGTCGAGTACTGTCTCGCCATCATTACACTCGATAACACGCGTTACACCGTCTTCGAAATTAAGAGCTACTTTGAAAGACATAATAATTCTCCGCCTTTACAGGTGATATACATCAATAACCTGATTGATGTAATCATTATTCAAAATCACTTTTTTACGCGTAATAACTGGCGTTTCGCCACTGATATCCAACGAACAAAACACAGTTCCAAAAAAGTGTGATGTCTCGCGATAGCGATGGCTTAGCGTATTGAAGTTGTAGCGGATTTCCGCTGTTGTCTCGTCTTGGTTCAGTACTTCTAAATTACTACATTGATGCGTGGTTCTCGGCTCAGGCATACTCGCGCCAGAACGCTCAGTCTTGATGCGGTATACTCTGTCTTCCAAACCATTGCGATTGGGGTAATAAATGAGTGAAATTTCTTTATGAGGATCGTTGGTTAATTGATCATCATCATCCCATGCTGGCATCCAATATTCGCACTTTGGGTGATAACACATTAGCCAGTCATCCCATTGACGGTCGTCAAGTAACCGCGCCTCGCGAAATACAAAGGTCTGAATTTCGTGATAAGTCATAGCTTCCACCTCTTAATCTTTTTGTATAACTGGAATATGACTGGCTCTTTCTAGCTCAATCGCATTTAACATTTCTTCAATCCAGTGTTTGTGGTGATGAACATATAACCCTTCGTCTTCTGGTTTGACACCTGAAGCTATAGTGTCCATACCAACGCCTTTGGCATAGTCGTCTGGGCCTTCCATCCAATGAGCAGCACCGCGACTCATATCATTCCATCGCATATCACGCGCTTCGTAGCCCTGCTGACAACCTCTGAACTCTTCTAGATCATCCGGTGTTCCCATGCCAGATACGTTAAAGAAATCTTCATATTGACGAAGGCGCTTTTGACGATTTTCAGCAGATTCACTCTTAGGCGCGAAGCAGTAAATAGACACTTCCGTCTTATTCACAGAAATAGGTCGAAGTACGCGAATTTGCGTTGAAAATTGGTCCATCACGTAAACGTTAGGGTACAAACACAAATTGCGCGTTTGATTCACAATGGTGTCAGCTCTTGCCTCACCAACTTCTTGTTTTAGGCGTCCAAGTTGATTATAGATAGGACGTGCTGCTGGATTTGTTAAACGAGTCCATAACATCATATGACCGTTTTCAAAAGAATAGAAACCACCTTCGCCCGACCAGCTTTTTGCATCAACCGCTTCAGTCCCGCCGTCCTCATAGTTGCGGTGACTCATCGTTGATAAGTAGTTCCAGTGAACGGTTCCAACATGATAGCCATCGGCGCCGTTTTCAGCAGTTAGCTTCCAGTTTCCTTCGTAGGTGTACGTTGAAGTACCACGAATCACTTCGATACCTTCTGGGTCTTGATCCACAATGTTGTCGATAACCTTCGTGGTTTCACCTAAATATTGCTCCAACGGAAATACATCGGCATTCAAACTACCGAACAAAAAGCCGCGATAGGATTCGAAACGTGCAATGTGCTTAAGGTCATGAGAGCCATCTGTGTTGAACGACTCAGGGTAACCACCTTTCTTCTGATCACGCGCTTTTAAAAGCTTGCCTGAGTTGTTAAATGTCCAACCGTGGAAGGGGCAAGTAAAAGACGTTTTGTTACCGCGCTTACGACGACACAGTGTGGCACCGCGGTGCGAGCACGTATTTAAAATGGCATTTAGGTCGCCGTCTTTGTTGCGCGTAATAACAACCGGCTGGCGACCAATTGTAGTAGTGTAATAGTCACCGATTTCGGGAATTTGGCTTTCATGTGCCAAAAATACCCAGTTGCCTTCAAAGATGTGTTTAATTTCTAAGTCAAACAAGTCTTTGTCGGTAAAGATCCCACGGTCACAGCGATAATGCCCCGTCTCTTCATCGGCCTCAACGGCACCACGGATCTTCTGTTCTAGTTGATTCAATGTTGCTGACATAATTTATCTCCCGAAGTTAGCAGGCTTACGCCTGCTCCACAGTTGCACGGGCACGAGCATGCTTGTCTTGCTTCTCGTCGTTCTTCGTTGCCATTAATGTGATGTTGAATTCCACATCAAGGTAGTTGTCTTTGAAGCCCATGGCTTCAATTTGCTCTGGCTCAGATACACTTTTTGCTTCAACAACCAATTCGTCACGCGTTGCGAAAGCAAAATCGTCATAGGTGTATTCATCACCGGCTAAGTTAATTTGCGTAGTAAGGTGCTTAAAGCCGTCTTTGGCTACAAAGTAGTGAATATGTGCTGGGCGATTACCATGACGGCCAAGGCTTTCTAGCACTTTCATCGTTGAACCACCTGGAGGGCAACCGTAGCCGCTAGGTACAATACTGCGTGCGCGATAACAGCCTTGCTCATCAGCTATGATGCGGCGACGTAAATTAAACGGAGTTTGAGAAGGATCAAAATGTGAGTAAGCACCTTTCACGTCTGCATGCCAGATATCAACGACTGCGCCTGCAATCGGGTTGCCTTCTTCATCAACAACCTGACCGTGTAGCCACATTTCTTGGCCAGGAGACTGACCATCATCCATTCTTGCTTCGCCTTCACTTGTAGGCGCGCCTTCGACATACAACGGACCTTCAATAGTACGTGGAGTACCGCCTAGCTCACCAATAGCAGCGTCTTTGGCGTCTTCACGAACATCAAGAAAATGATCAAAACCTAAACCTGGAGCAAGCAGCACGGCTTCGCCATTAGCACCTAATTCATTTAGGTAGTTAACGCCTTGCCAAAACTCTTCTTGTGTAATGTCGAGGTCTTCAATCATCTTAAACACGTCAGTTAGCAAGCGGTGCATAATTTCTTTAGTGCGAGGATTGCCTTTGTCGTTGTCTAGGCCAGCGGCACGCTTAAGTAACGTTTGAACATGTTCAGTTTGTAAAGTATTGATAGTAGTCATAGTCTTAGTCTCCGCGCTGCAATGCAGCGAGTTTTTGCCTGTTAGTCTTTTATTTGATTGATGAAGGGTGCTGACACAAAGGCGTCACACTCATCGTCATAAAGGGGTACAGCGGTAAGCCCATTAGTACGTCGTGTAAATGCTGGTTATCCTTCACCTCAAATATGCTCACATTGGCGTATTGACCAGCCACTCGCCAAAGGTGTACCCAAATGCCTTCTTCCTGCAGTCCTTCGGCATAGTTTTTTTCTTTCAACTTAATTGCATTAAATTCTTCTTCGCTCAGATGTGCTGGCGGTATCACAGTCATTTCAACTTTGAATAACATATTTGCTCCTTACTTCGCCTTGCGGGTGTATTGGCGTAATTTGTCCTCATCGATTTCGAGCCCTAGCCCGGCTGTCGTAGGAACTTCAACGCCAAAGTTGTGATAATTTAGAGGGGATTTAACGATGTCATCGCACTGCAGAAGTGGGCCAAACATCTCTGTTCCAAATTCAATAACAGGTAGAGTCGACCATGCATGTAACGCGGCAGTGGTACCCACAGTGCCTTCGAGCAGCGTACCGCCATATAGCCCAATACCTGCCGCGTTGCACACAGCAGCCACATCAAGTGCACCAAACAGTCCGCCTGCTTTGCCTATCTTAAGGGCCACTGAGCCTGTGAAGCCTTGCTGAGCCAACAAAAGGGTATCTGTGCTATCAGCAATAGATTCATCAGCCAAAATGCCGATGTTAAATTTCTTAGACAGACGGACAAGGCTGGCAAAATCTTTTGCAGGAGTCGGTTGCTCTACTAAATCAATACCGGCTTCTTGTAGTGCAGCCATACCATAAGTAGCTTGAGACTCGCTCCACGCTTGATTAACATCAACCCGAATGCTTACGTCATCGCCTAACGCTGCTTTGATCTTGCCCACATGCGCTACATCGTCACGTACCGAACGAGAGCCGATTTTCAGTTTGAAAATGTTATGGCGCTTTTCGGCTACCAGGCCTTTCGCTTCTTCAATGTCTTTTTCGGTATTGCCTGAGGCCAATACCCAAAGACAAGACAAATGATTATTGCAAGAACCACCGAGTAAGGTTGAAACTGGCACGCCAAGTTGTTTACCAAGTAAATCAAGCAGGGCCGTTTGCACCGCAGACTTGGCAATAGGGTTGCCTCTAAAAGCAAGTTGTAACTTGTTAATTAATGCTTTAGGGCTGGCAACTGACTGTCCAATCAAATAAGGTGCTAAATAAGTATCAATGTTGGTTTTGATACTTTCTGGGCTCTCAGCGCCGTACGCAAGACCACCTATTGTTGTACCTTCGCCAATACCTTCAAGGCCGTTGTCGTCGGTAATTCTTACGATAACCATCGACTGAACCGCCATAGATGTCATGGACAATTTGTGTGGTCGTATCGTAGGAATATCGACAATGTAAGTTTGAATTTGTGATATCATGAAAATGTTAATTTTGTGTTGCCAGTAAATGTCTGCGTGTAACCTACAAATATTTTTTGTTAACAACCAATATTGATTTAGTTAGTATCGATACCTAGGAGGTATGGTGGAGTTAAGGCATTTACGCTACTTTTGTGCGGTAGCGGAAGAAAAGAACATGACCAGAGCGGCCGAAAAGATATTCATGGCCCAGCCACCTTTAACAAGACAAATCAAACAGTTAGAGGAAGAGATTGGCGTTCAACTCATTCAGCGAGAAGCCCGTGGCATTACCCTAACCCCCGCTGGCGAATACTTCTGGAAACAGGCTCAACTCATACTTGAAAAGTTAGCTTCATGTGTTGAAGAAAGTCGGCGAATTGATGCAGGAAAAAAGCGAATTTTCAGAATTGGCTTTGTTCCATCCATTTTTTACGGGCAACTTCCTCAGCTTGTTAGGCGATTAAGACAGCAGCACAAAGTGGATGTTGAACTGCACGAAATGAAAACTGGTGAACAAATAGAAGCTCTCAAGTCAGGTAAAATTGATATGGGTTTTGGTCGGGTTGTGATGCCATCACTAGAAGCCGATGTGACACAGAAGTTGTTGTTCAGCGAGCCTATCCTTGCCGCTCTACCTATCCATCATCCACTTGCTAATGACGATGTTGATATGGCAGAGCTCGCAACACTGCCGTTAATTACTTACCCAGGTGGTAAGCCTCCAACGTTCGCTAACATCTGTTTGGATCTGTTTGCCAGTCGCGGGTTGAGAGTCAGAGTTGCCCAACAAGTTAATGATATAGGTACTGCACTGGGTCTTGTTGCCTCAGATATGGGCTTCACCCTTGTGCCTGAACAAGTGATGCGCATGAATAGAGATGGTGTAGCGTTTGTTCGGCTTAAAGACGACGGCATAAACAGCCCGGTGTTTCTCAGTAAACGTGAGGAAGCCGAAGATGACATTATGGCTGCGGCCATGGTGATATTAGATGAGTTGGTGCAAAACCGAATAGAAGGTCGCTACCCCTAAAAGGGGTTAGCGCAGATCTTGTTTTATTTGTTCAGCAGCATGCTTAAGTACTGGAATACAATGCTCGGTGATGGTCTCTAAGCTCACCCTTAATGCATTGGTACTTAAGTTCATCGCCCCCAGCAATTCACCTTTGCCACTAAATACAGGTACAGCAACCGAGCGCAACCCTGCTTCAAGCTCTTGATCAACAATACTAAAACCTTGTTGCTTAACCTTAATCAGTTCCTGTTCTAACGCCTGTGCAGTGGTAATACTCTTCTCAGTGTGTGGGTGTAACTGTGCTTCATTCACCCATGCTGTTAACTCTGAAGCGTCAAGATGTGCTGCAAGTACTCGTCCCATTGACGTATACGGTGCAGGCAGTCGAGTGCCCGTTGTTATGTTAATCGACATAAGACGATGTGATGCCGGAGAACGCGCCACGTACACCACTGACTGTCCATCTAACTTCCCAAGAGACGCCGACTCCCCTAATTCTGCAGTAATCGATTTAAGATAATGCTCAACCACTGCTATATAACCATTGCTGCTGGTATAAGCTTGCCCTAACGACAGCACTTTAGGTGCCAAGGCGAAGAGTCGCCCCTCGCGACGGATATAGCCAAGAGAATGCAATGTAAGCAAAAACCGACGGGCTTTAGCCCTATCAATTCCCATTTTTTCAGCTACTTGCGATAAGGTCATCTCTTTGTTTTGACCATCAAACGCCCCTAACACCTCTAGTCCGGTAGCAAGCGCGCTTATGTAATCGCGATGGGTTGACGGTATTTTTTCTTCACTCATGCACTTTGTCTCTTGTTGGTTCTTGCGAATTATTTCTTATTGTTTAACGAAGTGCCAGTTCTCTTATGAATTCAGCAACATAAATTGGTTTGACTGATCGTCCTAGCAATTTTTTAACATTTATTACTTGACCTAAACAATTAAAATTATTAATTTGTTCGCATTATGAATCAACATTCGTATTACGAACTTTTATTATGACACTATTTACAACACTTTCAAAAGCTATTGAAGATGGCGTTAAGGACGGCGACATCGTTGCATTAGAGGGATTTACTCACCTTATTCCTTTCGCCGCAGGGCATGAAATTATTCGCCAAGGACGCCGCAATCTCACATTGGTAAGAATGACCCCTGATCTTATCTACGATCAGCTAGTCGGTGCTGGGTGTGTGAGCAAACTTGTGTTTTCATGGGGAGGAAACCCAGGTGTAGGTTCTTTACACCGCGTACGTGACGCCATTGAGCACGGCTATCCGGCTCCGCTTGAAATTGAAGAGCACAGTCACGCAGCAATGGCGAATGCTTATGAAGCGGGCGCATCGGGCTTACCCATGGCGGTATTCAGAGGTTATGTAGGTAGTGATCTGCAGCACGTGAACCCCAACATCAAAACCGTTACTTGCCCATTTACTGGCGAAGCGCTTGCAGCGGTGCCATCTATTAAACCCGATGTGGGCATAGTCCATGCGCAAAAAGCAGACCGCGCAGGAAACGTACTCATTGAAGGTATTTTGGGGGTTCAAAAGGAAGTTGTGCTCTCTTCTCGCTACAGCATCGTCACCGTCGAAGAAATTGTGGACGACTTGGAAGCAAGTCCAAATAGCTGTGTACTTCCCGCTTGGACTATCAACGCCATTGCCACCGTACCGTTTGGCGCTAAACCGTCTTATACACATGGTTACTACCCGCGCGACAACAGTTACTACAAGAGGTGGGACAGCATAAGCCGAGAGCGCGAGCCATTTTTAAAGTGGCTAGATGAAGAAGTATTTCAAGCAGGAGAATAATCATGACCGAACAATATACTTCAGACGAAATGATGACGATTACCGCTGCCCGTGCCCTGAATAACAATTCGACTTGTTTTGTGGGCATTGGCTTACCAAGTGCTGCAGCGAACCTAGCACGCCTTACTCATGCCCCTGACATAACACTTATTTACGAGTCAGGTACCATAGAAACCAAACCGCAGGTTCTGCCCTTATCTATTGGTGATGGCGAACTTTGCGAGTCGGCACTTACCACCGTTTCGGTTCCCGAAATGTTCCGTTATTGGCTGCAAGGTGGTCATATTGATGTGGGCTTCCTTGGCACCGCACAAGTAGACCGATACGGCAACATTAACACCACAGTTATCGCTGCATCGCACAAAGACAGTGGCCCTGATGGCGCCCATAGTTATGCCAACCCTAAAGTTCGCCTTCCTGGCGGTGGCGGAGCACCAGAAATTTCAACCAATGCCAAAGAAGTGATCATCACCGTAAGGCATTCAAAGCGCACTTTTGTTAAAAATGTCGACTTCATTACCACATTGGGTTTTGGTCGAGACGGTCAAGGCCGCAAAGGCAAATCTACGCTGGGTAAAGGCCCAACTTTGGTGATTTCTGACCTTTGTATATTAAAGCCAGAAGATGAAACCAACGAACTTATTGTAGTGAGTTTGCACCCAGGCGTTACAAAGCAACAGGTAATTGATGCCAGTGGCTGGGACATTCGCTTTGCTGACACACTTCAAACCACTGACGAACCCACCAGCAGCGAAATCGAAGTATTAAGAGAACTAAAGCGCGTTACTGAAGCGGCGCACAGCCAAACGGAGACTGCGTAATGAACGTTTATTTATGTAACCCCAACCGCTCTGCCATTGGACGTTATGCTGGTGGGCTAGCCAACATTCGCCCTGATGATTTGCTTGCACAAGTTATTCGTACAGTACTGGCGCAGTGCCCTCAACTACCAGCAGAAAGCATTGATGATGCGTTTTTCGGCTGTGCCAACCAAGCCGGTGAAGACAACCGAAACGTTGCTAGAATGGCCACGTTACTTGCAGGCGTGCCATTTTCGGTACCAGCCACCACAATTAATCGTTTGTGTGGCTCTGGTATGGATGCCATTGGCCTTGCTTACCGTTCTATTGCAGCAGGTGAAGCAGACCTTATTCTTGCTGGCGGCGTTGAGTCTATGTCGCGAGCTCCATTTGTGATGGGCAAAGCCCAAAGCGGATTTGACCGCTCACAAATACTTGAAGATACCACCATGGGTTGGCGCTTCATTAACCCTGCGTTAAAGCAGCAGTACGGCACTGAAACCATGCCTGAGACTGCAGAAAATGTAGCAGCGAAATTCTCGATTAGCCGAGAAGCACAAGACAACTTTGCGTATCAATCTCAGCAAAAAGCGGCTGCAGCCCAAGCGTCTGGCCGTTTTGCTAAAGAAATAACTCCTGTGACCTTTCAGCCTAGAAGAGGCGATGCCATCGTCATCGACAAAGATGAACACATACGCCCTCAAACTACATTAGAGGCATTGGCAAAACTAAAAGCTCCGTTTCGTGAAAATGGCTCGGTTACCGCAGGTAATGCATCGGGCATTAACGATGGCGCATCTGCCATGCTTGTAGCAAGTGAAGCAGCCGTTGAACGCTATAACTTAACGCCTGTTGCTCAAATTAAAGGGATGGCTACCGCTGGCGTTGAACCCACTATCATGGGTATAGGCCCAGTACCTGCAATTAATAAATTGCTTGCAAAACAAAAGTTGACCCTAGACGATATTGGCACTATTGAACTTAATGAAGCATTTGCAGCGCAAGCATTAGCCTGTATGCAGGAACTTGGACTTAGTGCAGATGATCCAAGAGTGAACCCCAATGGCGGCGCCATTGCACTTGGCCATCCACTCGGTATGTCGGGGGCACGCCTGCTGCATACCGCCGCATTACAATTTGAACAAACCTCGGCCGATTATGCACTATGCAGTATGTGTATTGGTGTTGGCCAAGGTATAGCGACACTGCTAAAACGCATTTAGGAACTCAACATGGCGACAATTTCAGAGCAAGGTATTCACTACCAGTTCATTGAGACTAAGCACAAACCTGTTTTAGTGCTAGCTCACCCATTGGGTATGAATATGCGTGTATGGGACTACTTGGTACCAGACTTAATGGTGAACTTCAGTATTTTGCGGTATGACCTACCTGGACATGGTGACAGTGTAGCGTTCCCCGCCAATACGAAAAGCCTTGGCGAATCACAGTTAGTTGACGACTTATTAACCCTATGTAGCTCTCTAGGTATAGATAAGTTTCATTTCATGGGCACGTCAATTGGCGGAATGTTGGGGCAACAGCTATTAATTTCCCATCCAGAACGCTTGTTAAGCACCATGTTAACTAATACTGGTATGAAAATAGGTTCCACTGAAGCATGGCTGGAGCGCCAGAAAAATGTGACTCAGCAAGGGCTTGAAACCCTCGCAGCCAGCTTAGTTCCAAGATGGTTTAGCCCGGTTAGTACTAAACGTTTCCCCACGTTACTGTCTCAATGGGAAGGATCACTCGCGAACGTTGACGATCACTCTTACGGTTTATTGTGTGCGTGGTTAGGCGAAAGAGACACACATACACAGCTTAAACCTAATGGTGCACCTATTTTGCTTATTGCAGGTGAAGATGATGTCGCTACACCCACTTCATCATTACAAGCATTGGGAGAAACCCTTAGTGCACCTGTGACTGAATTAAAACAAACTGGACATGTACCTTCTGTTGAAGCTTGTCGCGAGTTTACTTCTTTGATAAAGGAGCACTTTTCAAAGAGAGATATCTAATGCTTTTAAATGTTTGGAACAGAGCGCGCGGCTAGTAACTAAAGAGCAATGTAAATTAGAAAATCTTATATTGAGAGTTTGCCCTGTGTATAACCGTGCACCGAACAAAGGTATACGTTGAGGTACGCAATTTAGCCCTAGTTCTATTCGTAATATTACGGGTATGGAGTAACTTTGATTCAAAAATTAAATTTCTTCTGCTAAATAGCCTACTCGAACAACTACTACTCCGGTGCAGTTCCCTCTATTAGCATAGTTATTCTTTAGTTAGCGATTCATGTCTCACGATTTTTTACGCTACTTGTTATCGAAATGTCGTTAAAAAAGTATAGGCGCGTTTATTCGGAGCTCATCTTTGTCTAGATCGTAAGGGACTACGTGTAAAAGTAAACCTGGTTTAAATTCAAATGATGGAAGAGATTCAAGAAAATTTTCATTTTTAGGATAAATAAGCACTAGAGAGCCCTGTCCTTTGAGATACTTCTCACCGTAAGCGAATAACTGATACATATCTGATTGTGCTAGATAATATTTGTCTTTCGATGTATTAAGATTTTCGTTAATTATCTTCCACTTAGTATCAGCAATAACAGCTATCTCACCATTGTCATAAATAGCGATATCTGGGCGCAAGTTGAACCAATTCTGTCCATTATGGCTTGTGAGTGACTCTCCTTTTATTTGGCCTTTTACTGAGAACCGACTCGGTAATAATTTGCTTAGTTTCTTCTCTACATATCGCTCAAACAAGACTTCCATAGGAAACAAAAATGATACCCCCTCCGTATTGCCAGACATGGTAAGCGGAGACTCGTTGAAAAGTATTAATTTGCACCAGGATTCTAAATTTCGATAGTGAGTTAGATTTCTGTCCTTCGACCAACGCTTAAAATCTTCATTGTGGTTATTTGATTTATTCACACCATCAAAGGCAAAGATAAGTTCTCTCGCTAGACGCTGATTTTGTGAACTTCTTGTCCATCTCGAAACAGTATTAACAGCAGACAAAATAAGCCTGTTTTCAGCTCTATTAACAGAAAAAGTATCGTAGGAAATTTGAAAGATATGATCTCTTCCGGGCCGTTGTCGCATCTGTTTGACTGTGTTCAACCGTCCTTTCAAAAAGCTTCTTTGAGCATCAACACGTTGATATTCACTACGCAAACCTTTTTTTAGTAGAAGAGAAACCTGTGACAAAAACTGTGAAATCAGCACTTCAATTAATGGCTGATTTACCACTTGAAGATGGGCATTATTGAATTGCTCTAGCTTTAAGTTTTCAACAACTGCTAACATTTTCAGTAGCGTTTTTCTTGAGGCCTCTATTGACGTTTGGTCACTGTAGATTTTCGGCAGAATCTCTATACGTGTACCGCACGGAGTGTCAAGTACACCGACAAAGTTAACAACTTGCAACGCGAGCTTCTTACCCATTCGCTTTACACGAACAAGCTCTCTACCAGCTATGCTTAAGCCGTTACTCATCAACCAATTAAACGCCGAAGTCGATACTTCTGCATGATCAGGTATAGCGTTGTTACCGGCTTCTACCAGTAATCCATATTCCTTAACCTGAACAAAAGATTTAACGTGGTTCATAACACGCTATATAGGCATCTGGATTGGTCAAAGCATAATCATTTCTTACAAACGCCTGCACCCCATTGGGCTCCCACTCACTTCCCATTAGTTCTGCAATTTCGCTCGTAGAATATTTCTCGATAATGAATCTATTATCGCTTTCAGCTTTATTACTTGCGGCTTTGAGATGGTCTCCTAACACTTGCCCAACCCTTTCCCAGTCTTCAAAGAAATACTCTTCCAATAGAGGCAAGATTTGAAGTTCAAATATTTCCCCTAACTTCTCAATAGTCGGCTCACTAATAAGAGGAAGAAAGAAACTGTGTCCTATAGTGTGCTCGCGATCGAACAACAATTCGATTCGTTGATTAATTGCTTTAGCTAGGCGCGAAATATCAATTCCCTGAATTTTGGGGATTGATTTTAGTAGCTCATAGTCAGGCATCATTTCAACAAATTCAAACCGCCGCCGAAGTGCAATGTCTACCTGAGCTAACGACTTATCAGCTGTATTCATTGTTCCGAGTAGATAGAGGTTTGAAGGCACACTAAATGGCTTTTTGGTATACGGAAGAGTCACAGATAAAGCATCTGGTTCACCTGCTCTTTTACTCGGCTCAATCAAAGTAATTAACTCACCAAAAATGTTGGCTATATTCCCTCGATTAATTTCGTCGATAATCAGTACCCTATTGTCACTGGACACCCGATCACCAAAAGAAAGTCCATTATCAATAATGTAAGCAACTAGTTGAGCCAATAAATTGCTGTAACCATTAACTAGGTATTTCTCTAAGTTCGTTTCTACTTTGTCGAATAACGTCTTATTTTTTATGTCTTCAGTAGTACTTTTACCATTTTTCACCAAGTCAACGAGCTCATTAATAATACTCATTGGTAACGGTAACCGAGAGCCATTAGGTTTCTTAAACTCAATGACTTCACTACTTATCGACGTAACTGCGTACCCAGAGATGTTCGATCCAACCGCTAAACTACCTTTTGCTTCGCCCCCGGTCAGTAAAGCCTGTAGTTTTGTTAAATCCAGAGTTGGTGGCTTTAAACTATAAATAGTTTGCTGCGAAAGATTTTTACTGAATAGCTCACTTGTTGGTAGAGACGGGGAATAAACTTTTAACCATCGAACTTTTCTTAGCTGGCAATAGTGACCAGTTTCATTTTCTTCGAAGTAATATTCACTAGTCACTTCAGCTATGGCTCTAAACTTTTGGTTTCCATCTGAAACAATGACTAAATCGCCAACATTCATATGGTTTTTAAAGTAGTTGATAGAAGTTACGTTGTAATCGTAGCTTTCGTTTTCTATCGTAAAGCCAGCATCACGGTATAGTTTAGTAATCTCTTTTCTGGAATCTGCTCCCGAAAAGTCTATCGTACCGCCATAACCTAAAGCGATATAATTATGTTCAATACAATGATCATAAACATATGCATCCTCACCTTGGGTGTTGCCTAAGGACATTTTCCAAACGTTCCGACTTGAGACATCGATAGAGAGGTCACTCTCTTCAGTCACAACACGCGACGACGCAGCATCGCACATTTGCTTAAAAATACCTTCTTCTATGTCATAGCTTATTTTGCCATTTTCATCGGTATTAGCTTTGATGCCTTCAACAAAATCTTCGTAGCTAAAGCTCTGGTGAAAAGTAACAAAATTTATTCGATTAGATTTTACAAGCTCATCAAATCGCTGTTTTAAAGCAGCTCTGTTTTTTATATTTGTGGCCCAGAACTTTGGTTCAATGATCTCAATTGCTTTGCTTATTGTGGAATAAGTTTTTCCCGTTCCTGGTGGCCCATAAAGAATTGTATTAAGCGCTGCGGAAGATTTACTTGTTTGATAATGCTTTTCGTCATCAACGTCATCGTCAAGGAGTAACATTGCTTTATGCTGCTTATACACGTCAAAGCCATATTCGATAACGTTTTTGCTTCCACGCTCAGCCATCAGTAATCGATATGCTTCTGGAAAAGTTGCTTTGGGTTTATTACTTATCTGTCGTAACGATTCAAGTTTGAATATATTTAAGAGGGCTGGGGTTCCCTGATTTTGATAAAGAAAAGCAACTTTCCATTTGAGTGTATCCCCCAAATCAATATTATCAATACCTTCAAGATCATCAGCCCCTACTAGTCGAATAATATCGATTAATTTAGCTTTTACGTTTTCAAAAGCATCTTCTTCTGAATTACCAAACCGGCTAACCCAAGAATAAAGCTCTCCATGAGAGATGTGCTTCCTGTTACCTTTGGGCGGTTGTTTTCGCTTATAAATTCCAAATTTAGAAGCATCACCTCCTCTGATCGATCCTAATTCACGCGTTTTATGCTCTAACCAATAGGCAAAAGTGTCATAATTATCTACATCAATATATTCTTCTAACGTCAACTGGTTAATCTTTTCAACTGGCCAGCGCTCGAGGAATTGGTTTAGTAGGCTTTTTTGTTCTTCTAATGAAATTTCCATTACTGAGAAAAGTCCCTATTTTAATTGCAACATACTAACTTCGTTTCTTTGAACATAGCAATGCAGTGCTTTCAGCTTATTCTATTGCAAGCTACTTTTTAATCTATATACAGCCGCATTTCTTATATCCAGCTTCCCATTCTTTAAAGCGTTGTTCTAGAACTTTTTCGGCTCTCTCTTCTATGGCTAAAGGATCCAGTCTTATGATCACCCTTAAAACTGTCAATCTCCTTAAGCGAGTGACTCTTTATTATTTAAGGCAGCAGTACTATAACGGCAACTCACTTTCTTTAATCACTTAACCAATTGATTCAATTTCAATTTATACAACATTCCGCTAGTCCCCAATATAGTTACCAAAACACTACTAGTTGCTTAAAGTTTAAAGGTCACTAAAATAAACTGCCAGTAAGCAATAAGCTTTATTCAATTTTTTTGGAGTTTTGAGATGACCACAACAAAGACAGGCAATGTACTAATTATCAATGCGCACCAGTATTACCCTTTTTCAGAAGGCAAGTTAAACGCGTCTTTCGTCGATAAAGCGGTAACGCTGCTTGAAGCTAAAGGCTATAACACTCGCGTAGTGACAATGGCCGAAGAGCACAACGTTGAAGAACAGTTGGCCCATCACCAGTGGGCTGACATCGTTCTTCTACAGGCACCAATAAATTGGATGGGTGTGCCATGGTCATTCAAAAAGTACATGGATGAAGTTTACACTGCGGGCATGGGTGGCGCCTTATGTGCTGGCGATGGTCGCGTTGCCGAATCACCGAAGAAAAACTACGGCACAGGCGGTACGCTTACCAACGTTAAATACATGATGTCTTTAACCTTTAATGCACCAGAAGAGTCATTCAACGACAGCGAAGAGTTTTTTGAAGGTAAATCTGTAGACGATTTACTGTTTCCAATGCATATGAATTTTAAGTTCTTTGGCATGAAGCCAATGGAAACTTTCGCAAGCTTTGACGTGATGAAAAACGCCGATGTGGAAAACGATTTCAAACGTTTTGAAGCTCACATTCACAAGCATTTTTAAGTAATTATCATGAGTATTGAATACACCAATAAGTTACATGCAGGTTCTGCTTTTCCCGATATTTCGGCAAAGCTGTTAAATGGTGACACTAAAAAGTTAGCGACACCTGAGAACGGTCTTGATTGGAAAATGGTGGTGGTTTACCGAGGGCAGCATTGTCCACTTTGCACTCGATACCTCAATCAACTCGAAAGTGTTAGGGATCATCTTGCCGAAACTGGTGTAGATCTCATTGCAGTGTCTGGCGACAGTAAAGCGCAGCTTGAGAGTCACCTGCCTAGATTGGATATCAACTTTCCTATTGCGTATGGCTTAACGGTGGAACAGATGGAAGAATTAGGCGTATATATCTCTGATCCAAGGTCGCCTCAAGAAACTGATCACCCGTTTTCTGAGCCCGCGCTGTTTGTTGTGAACAATGAAGGTAATGTGCACGTCGCTGATATTTCTAACAACCCATTTGTTAGACCTGAGTTAGAGACATTAGTAAGTGGTTTGGGGTGGATTCGTAATCCTGATAACAACTACCCTATTCGCGGTATGCACAAATAAGCGCACTTATGAAGTTAGTGTCAGGGCTACTTGGCACTAACTTTATTATCTCGGCGCATACGCTTACTTATATATGTCCTTTACCACCAGCAGACCAATTTAGAAACAATCTTTATTTGATTTTTATAGCGTAAACATTATATTAACGCTCGTCGAAAATTCGACATTCAAAATCAGAAAGGGAAATATAATGAAAAAAATAATTGGACTAGCTGCTGCAAGCCTTATTCTTACCTCAGGTTGTGCCACCATTCTTACCGAAGAAACACACAAAATAAACGTTACAACAACTAGCGGTGAAACGACTACAGTTACTGTTGACGGCATGTCTCAAACAGTGCCTGGCGTGGTTACTGTTAAGAAAGAGAACAAAGATAAAGTGCTAGTTGCTGACGATGCAAAATGTACCGACGTTAACCTAAACAAAGAAGTTGAATCTGCGTTTTTCATCAACATTCTTAGTGGCGGTGTATTCGGTTCGTCTACCGATTACGGCTCAGACAAAATGTGGAAATACCAAGATTCAGTAAGCGTACCTTGTAAATAAGATATGTTTACACGAATTCTAAAAGGAAGCATTCTTGCTTCCTTTTTTTTGATTTTCGCAGCTAATTCCTCGGCCAGTGACGTTACTCAAACTAGCTACTCGAAAGTTGATAGCGCAACGTTACAGCAAATAGCTAACGACCCGTTGTGGCACCTATTGTTACAACTTAAAGATGGGAAGCCAATAACTAACGACACCTCTATTTATATATCAAAGTCGTTCATCAGCCCGTTAGCCGAAGCGCAAGCTACCGTTGACCTTTTTCAGCGTAATACCCAAAACATTTGCAACTACCCTGCCCGTTTACGGCTGCTCAAGCGCTACATACCCGAATTTGAATCTATTACCCCTACCGAGCACTGCGCAGAATATCGCAAATTTGTAGAAAGTGTTCCGGCCGATAGTATCAAGCTAATTTACGCCTCAGAAAATGTTACATCTGCTAGCTCTATGATGGGGCATATTATGCTTCGTCTAGATGGAACTAACGATAAAGGCATTCCCGTTAAGCACGGTATTACGTTTTTTACAGAACTAGATTCTTTAAACGTTCCGCACATCATGTACGAAACATTGATGACAGGAAAAGAAGGCGTATTTAAGGTTGCTCCTTACCAAGAATTTGAGCAGTTTTACCTCTATGAAGAGCAAAGAAACATTTGGCGATACACGCTAGATTTCAACGAGCAACAGCGCCACTTTGTGCAAGACTACATATGGGAATTGGGACAGCAGAGCCCCGCTTATTTTTTTCATATATTCAACTGTGCGACCGTTACTCAGTTGTTGGTAAATATTGCTCGTCCTGCTCATCTAAATCAGGTAGCAAGCTGGCTGACCCCTCTTGATGTTGTTAAGTTTGCACAAGCAAACTCTCTCATTGCATCAACCCAATTCGTACCTTCAAATAAGTGGGAAATAACGACGTTAGAAGAAAGCATCGGGAGTAAACGCGCGTCTACCATATCTTCGCATTTAGCTCGCGCTCAGCTAGATTCATTATCACTTTCATTTGTTGAAACTAAATACGCACTGGCGCTTAATCAGTACTTTAGGTCAGCACAAACAATTTCAGAACAGAAATATCAAAAGAACTCCGCTGAAATTGCAGCGTTTGATGCTAAATATAAGCACCTTTCTTTAGACGTGTCTGAGCTCCCCGTTCCTTCCTCTCGCCAGCAAGAAGGTTATGTTGCTGCCGGTTTCACTCATCAAGACAGCCGTTCGTTCATGGCGTTTCGTGCCTTTCCTGTTGCAAGAAGGCTAGCCGACGACAACAGGAGCATGATTGGTGAAACCGAGCTTATCTTGGCCGACGTTGAGTTCAGAGTTGGTTTAGAGCAAAGCAACTTAGGTGATATCTATGTGGACAAGGCCATGCTTTACCAAATGGTGTCGCGGGTACCTGTTACGCAAAATATAAGCAACTGGTCATCATCATTTAACATTGGAATAAATCGCGTGCTAACCGGCGAGCGACAACGCAAACTCATTGTTCAATCGGAGTTTGGTTTAGGTTTTACACGTGAAGTAATGCAGGGTTTAGGGGTGTATAGCGACATCATTGTGGGTGCAGGCGCTAACAAGCACGAAGCATTTGTGTACGCCAAACCCGTTATTGGGCTATATGCATATACAAAACTGAATAGTAAGTTGGCGGTTAACTTAAGTAGGACCTACAACCAATATGGAAGTGATGAGCCAATCGATGCAGTATCGTTTGGCTTGCACCAATATGGTTTCGAAAACATCGCGTTAGATTTTGAAGTGAATATACAGAAAGTTGCCGATGAATATGAATCTAGTGCAGCTTTTATGTTGGGGTATCGGTTTTAACATTTTTTTGGGGCTTTCGAAACGTAACATCTAAAGAGGGTTCTAAAAATGAAAAGTGTCAGTGGGGTGTAAAACTAAATTAAGACAACTTAAATGACAGCATCGAATTCACGTATTGGTATCTTTTGGATTTACCATGAAAGGCTAATATCTAGGTCTATATTATTGTCGAAAGCAAAGTACAGTAGTCTGGGTATTGCCGACACATGTTTTAGCCATATAAGTGTTTGGGAAACCGAGAAAGCTTACCTTCCAGAATTTCCTACACTTATGAATTCTGAGTATCAGATGTTCCCTCGTGGACGAGTTCTCTTTGAGAAGAGATGTGCTACGTTTAAAATTTTTGCTGATAGCACTATTATTAAAAATAAGTGCAGTAGAAAACTCATTATCGACACTTTTTCATTACAGGACGAAAAATGTAAATGGAAAAGAGATACTCACTATGCGGTCTTTTGAATCGCTTACTAATGACTTTTATCTAACCTTTCAAATGCATAATCAATTTACCGGATTCATTAACTCTTATCGTTAGGTTGCAATAAGTATTCGCGAGCGAGGTGAAAGCACTTATGAAAATGGTGCTTTCTGTGAGTTACTTGATAACTAAATAAAACCGATCAATGTGGAAGAGCCCAGAGCATGGAAGACAACCTACTCGTAAATTTAAGAAAGTATCGACCTAGAGATAAATCAGATCCATTAGAGAACTTTTTAACAGAGGCATTTGCGCACTTATTGAAAAATAGCAGCGAGGTTATGGTAGCTCTCTTAGAAGAGATTAATTCAAAATCAGCGCTCCCAAAAGCTTTCAATGCCAGTAGTTACGAGGTCTCGACGCAAGACAACTTTGACGGAAAGTTTCCTGACATGCTTGTTAAGTGGGACGACGTGGTAATAGTTTTCGAGCATAAAGTCTATTCTGAATTGAGTTATTCTCAGCTCGATAATTACAGAGCCTATGCTGAAGAACATTTCAATTATCATTACGTTGTTCTTATAACTGCACGAGAGTATCAACATAAACAAAACCCCGACTGCGCTATTTGTTGGCATGATATTCACGAACTATTGGGTAAAATTAAGCCTTTAAAAAATGAAACAGCCAAATGGTACTTGGAGTCCTTCAAAGGACTTCTTCAAGCAGAGGGATTAGGTAAGATATCTCCTATCAATCAATTGGCTATTACGCATTACCTTGAAGCTAAACAGCTAGAAGAACAAATGCGTTCGCTAATCAAGCAAGCCTCTCTTGAACATATCCGTTGGCCTTTAGCCCAATTTTTGGCACCTACTGTAAAAGATCGACTTTCCGCTGTTGAGCGTCGAATTGGAATAGAGTTTTGTAGTTTTGGAAATGAGCAGAAGCTTGATTGGAAGCCAGGTATTTTCTGCGGCTTTTTGGCTGATGGTGCTGACCATAAATTTGAACACATAACGGGCAAACACATGCACGTCGGATTAATCTTCGACTTTCAAAAATCGTTACATAACTCGCTCCAATCAAGCACTACTTTTAAAGGGCTTAGAAGCGAGATCGCAGAAAGAATTAACGAGTTAAATACATCGAACGTTAGTTATTCGCCCCATGATAATAAGTGGAAAGTGATTGATAATTTGAGCGCTGATACAAATGCCGAAGTAAACCTTTATCACCCTTTCGCTGTTTTGATGCGCATGGATGCATTTTTCTCTGAGTTACATGGTTCTCCAGAGCAACTTAATGAATTTATTCGTTCAATTAGTTTATTACAGGAGTTGCTTCTATCTTGTCCGAATTTCCAACCTTTCCTTGCAGAATTGAGTAAAAGTAAAGACGAATGATGTCTACTTTTTAAAAACAGATACTAAAGCAGGCCTATAGGCCTGCGTTCCTGACAAGGCTTCTAAAGTTAAAACATTAATGGATGAAATGTGAAATCCGAAAGAGCGTCATAGAATCCAGAGGTAGAAAATTAAACACCACACAAAACTGTTTAAATATACAGTGCATTAATTTATCCTATTGAAGTGCTCTTCAATAGGATTTTTTATGCTCTCTCATTCTGAATTAAACCCGCAGCAGCAAGAAGCCGTGAATTACGGGTTGAGTTCCGTAGGAGCGGGCGAAACGGAGCTGAGCGATGAAACGCACCACCCGCTGTTAATTATTGCAGGCGCTGGCACAGGTAAAACTAACACTCTCGCTCACAAAACGGCACAGTTAATATTGCATGGTATTGCGCCGGAACGAATTTTATTGATGACGTTTGCGCGAAGGGCTTCGTCGGAATTAAGTTCACGGGCGAACCGGATAATAGAGCGAACGTTGCGTGAGAAACAAAAGGCGTATCATCCGGTCACACTTCCTTGGATGGGCACTTTTCATTCAATCGCATCGCGACTGCTACGAGAGCACGCTTCACTCATCGGTTTAGATCCCGACTTTACGGTTATGGATCGTAACGACAGCGCGGATATGCTTGACTTGCTTCGCCACGAACTTGGCTTTAGCGGGGTAAATCGACGCTTTCCTAAAAAGAAAACGTGTTTGGGCATTTACTCTCGTTGTGTGAACGCGCAAGCACCGCTTATCGACATACTCGATACTCATTTCCCCTATTGTAGCGAGTGGGAAGAAGAGCTGAACACGCTGTTTGCTCACTACGCGAAAACTAAAATTGAACAAGTGAGTTTAGACTATGACGACTTACTGCTTTACTGTTTTCACATGGCGCAGGTCGACGCTATTGCTCAAAAAGTAAGAGAGCAATTCGACAATGTGTTGGTAGACGAGTATCAGGACACCAACGTTCTTCAAGCTGGCATTCTAAAAGGTTTCTTCCCTACTGGTGAAGGTCTTACCGTTGTAGGCGATGACGCCCAATCAATTTATTCATTTCGCTCGGCCACGGTGGACAATATCCTTAACTTCCCCGACGCATTTTCCTTGCCTGGCAAAGTGATAACGCTACAACAGAATTATCGGTCACATCCGAACATATTGAACTTGTCTAATACCCTTCTTTCAGAAAGTGATGAAGGCTATAAGGTATCGTTGTTCAGCGAGCGTAAAAGCGGCCCTATGCCTAAGTGGGTAACCGTTGAAAACGACATGTTCCAAGCAGAGTATATTGTTGAGCGAGTTTTAGCAGCTCGTGAAGAAGGGGTCGATTTAAAACAACAGGCGGTGTTGTTTCGTTCAAGTTATCACAGCGATCGTCTAGAGCTTGAACTTACTCGACGTAATATCCCTTTCGTTAAACACGGTGGCCTTAAATTCCTAGAGGCTTCTCACGTAAAAGACATGCTTTGCATTTTACGTTGGGCAGACAACCCCAAACATAAAATATCAGCCTTTCGAGTGCTTAAGTTATTGCCTGGCATAGGTCCAAAGATAGCTGAGAGAGTGTTTAACGATTTAGAAAAGCACGACTTTGCATTGGGTAAATTGCGCAGCTTCGCACTTTCAGAGTCCGCGAAGCCTTCATTTCTTTCTCTTGTTGATTTGCTAGATAACGTGTACCACAACAACATTCCATGGACCGAGCAAACAGGCGCCATCGCAGCGTTTTACAAAGATTTATTGGAAGCTAATTATGACGATCATTTCACTCGCTATGGCGACGTTGAACAGCTGACAATGATCTCTGGGCAGTATTCATCGAGAGAGCGATTTTTAACTGAACTCACACTAGATCCACCGCAGAGCACAGGTGATCTGGCGGGCAAACCTTTGCTTGATGACGACTTTCTTATCTTGTCGACGGTGCATAGCGCTAAAGGGCAAGAGTGGAAGCATGTGTTCGTACTGAATGTTGCCGATGGCAATTTTCCCAACGAGTACGCAGCGGGTGATAAACGTGCTCTCGAAGAGGAGCGACGCTTACTTTACGTAGCCATAACACGAGCGAAAGATGAGCTTAGCTTAGTTCAGCCCCTGAAATATTGGGTGCCAGAGCAACAAAAGTTTGGTGACAAGCATGTATACGGTGCCAAGAGCCGTTTCTTTACCGATGCTGTTTGCGCTTGCATGGAACCGGTTGCATACCCTAAGCGCACTGCTTCAGCCAGTGAAAAGAAAATTGCCAAAGGTGCTATAGCCGATATAAAGAAAAATATTCTTGGGATGTGGAACAATACCAGTCCGCATAGATAACTCTCCCCTCAGCGAGAGTTACAATGTTCATAATCAAGGCGTGTTACCGCAGGTAGAGTGGTTCTACATCAAAGTGACACAATAAAGAGTACGGACATTTAAAGAAAAATGACGTGCCCCGTCATAACACTGAAATAAACTCCCTGTAGCGTGAAGTATTCAGTGAAAGAGTCTTCAACGGCTCAGCTTCAAAAACGCTAAATGCTCCAATACGAGTTTTCATGAAGAAATTGAAACGCTATCAATATGAAAGATATGCCATTCTCTGCCAACTCGCCTACCCTGATGCCGACGAGCAATACCAAAAAATCTTAGATCCTTTTTATGAACGCCAGCTAGTCGATAAGTACGGAAGAATGAGCGTAAGAATTTTGTGGGTCGAGAATAAAAAAGAGGTCATTATCGTTTTTCGCGGATCATTGGGGGTAAGAGATTGGCTAGCGAATTTATTCTTCATCCCAAACAAACTCAATCAGTTTAACAGAAAATTTTGGGTCCACTGGGGGTTTGCGCGGCTATTGGCTCAACCTATGTATTCCAGCACTAAGACATCCAACGAAGCATTACCACTGAGAGAGCTACTTGTAAAAGTGCTTGAACCACTTAGGCAGCAAGGCAAGCGCTTTACATTCATTGGCCATTCGTCCGGCGGCGCAGTAGCGGTATTAATGGCTGATTACTTTGAGCGTTTATACGCAAAGTCAGTAAAAAGGGTAGTGACTTTCGGACAGCCCGCAGTGGGCACGCGCTCTTGGTATAAGCACTACACGCTACACCATAGAACGTATCGCATTTGCTGCGATTTAGATGTAATAACCTTTATGCCGCCCTTCCCTTTTTACTTCTGGCACGTTGGCAAGATGCTGTGGCTGCACGATGATAAAATTTACGAAAACACGCCTACCCATAAACGCTTTTTGATGTCGCTTCACAGCTGGTTGTTACGCCCAATTACCTATCACTACATGCGAAAATATATCCGCAACAAGTCGCTTTTCGATGAGCATTAGAACGATCATTTTCGACCTACAGTGCGTAATTTAAAGGTACTTGATTATTCAATCCCGCACAGTACTGCATAAGAGGTAGGCTTAAAGAAATGTCTTCACTGTCAATCAAACGAGCAAAAGCGGCGCTTAAGAACGCGTTTATTGGCGACGCGTTGGCTATGCCGGTACATTGGTATTACAACCCGGCAGATATATATAAGGCGTTTCCGTTAGGGATAGAGCAATTTGAAGATGCGCCATCATTTCATCCGTCTTCAATAATGTCGCTACATTCCACGCAGCAAGGTGGACGCGCGAATAAGGCATCTGCAAATCAAAAAGAGATAGTGGGCGACGTTATTCTCAAAGGTAAAAGGCAGTATTGGGGCAAGGACAACATTCATTACCATCATGATATGAAAGCGGGAGAAAATACACTCAATGCGCATTGCGCGCGTATCGTTTTATCATGCGCACTTAAAGGGTATGACGAAAACGAGTTTTTAACTCAATATATTAGCTTTATGCGCGCTGATGAACCTAAACACCCTGACACATACGCTGAGTCTTATCACAGAGTTTTTTTTGCAAACTTAGAACAAGGTACACCAGCACACAAATGTGGGGCGGTTACACATGATACGGCTTCTATAGGCGCTTTTGTGTCGGTAACACCTCTGGCGGTAGTAGAAGCAAGCAAAAGCACAGCCCTTGAGGACATCAAACGCCTGTGTCGTAGTCACCTTTATTTAACTCACCCGGATGAGTCTTTAGCATCGGTGTGCGATTTCTATGTTGAGTTAATCTACAAATTAGTGCATCGCGAGGGTGAATCACCCAAGGCCATTTTAGAAGATATTGCCCGTAAATCTGCGCACATGAATTTGGCTGCGATAGCGGCAAAAAGCAAAAGCGATATCGAAATTGTTGGGCGTATGTATTCGCCAGCGTGTTATATCTCAGACGCGTGGCCCGCCGTTTTGTACTTCGCTTACCGTTATGCTGATACGCCTAAAAAGGCGTTGATTGCGAACACCAACGTGGGGGGCGACAACGTGCACCGCGGTTTTGTATTGGGGGCCATAATGGGGCTAATTCAGGCGACGGAAATATCCCAATGGTTTAGTGAATTAGCTGACAAAAAGGACTTGGAAGCGCTAATTAACCTTCTTGATGAACGGTAACTAAGACACAAAAGCCTGGTATACCCAGTCGTAAATTGAACAAATGGCATTTACTGTCCGGTAGCGTATTCGCGCAAAAGCGCCTTATAACGCTACCGTTTCCCCTGTTTTCGCCGCCTTGAATATAGCGTTCACAATGCGGATATCGGCCAGACCTTCATTGCCAGTCACCATAGGCTGTCGTCCAGTTAATATGGCAAAAGCATCGTTATCCATTTGCAGCGTTTGCTGCATACCGTTTATAGGAGCCAGCGTTTTTCCATCCGACGTAGTGCCCGTTACCCCGCTGTAGCTCTGCATGGGTTTAAGTTGATACCAGCCCTTTTCACAATCAGCTTTAAAATGGTTAAACCCTTTCACTACACTGGTACCGCAATCGGCCACTAGTCCGTCGCCAAAATCCATCGTAAACAAGGTCGTTTCATCAACCTCAGTAAACGTCTCTGGAAAGCGCTGTGGTGGATGACTTCCCGTTACCGCTAATGGCTCACGGCCCGTTAAAAAGCGCGCGCCGTTTATCGCGTAAACGCCCATATCATAGAGTGCACCGCCGCCCATGTGCTTTTTCATTCGCCAGTTGTCAGGCGCTCTTCCTTGTCCTGCATAACCAGCGAAGCTCGATACCGCGGTCAAGTTTCCATACGGCTTAGTTTCAAGATACTGATGAAAAGTGCGGGTATTGGGTTCGTGCTGCATGCGATAGCCTATCGACAACTGCACGCCATTTTTGTTACACGCATCTATGATAGCTTGGCATTCCTCGCTATCCATAGCCATTGGCTTTTCACACCACACATGCTTTCCGGTATTTGCGGCTTGTACCGCAAAATCCTTGTGTGTGCCAGTAGGCGTAACAACGTAAATAACGTCAATATCGTCATTATTCGCAATATCTGCCATGGTGCTGTACGTGTACACATTACTGTCTTTAATGCCGTACTTTTGCTGCCATTGCGGGATCTTACTCTCGCTCCCCGTAATTATCCCCCGTAATTCGCAGTGTTTAGTGTCCTGTAAGGCAGGGGCGAGTAAATTTGTGCTGTAATTGCCCAACCCTAACAGCGCCACGCCTATTTTCTTTTTCGAAGGCTGTGCCAGTAAATAAGGACTGTGAGCAACCAGCAAACCTGAACCTGCTAGTTGAAGGAAGTGACGACGAGTAATGCGGGGCATTAGTACTCTCCATTAAGAAATTAATCCGTGCATGGTTTTAGTAGTACCTTTCTTACTCAGAAAGATCACAACACCGTTGCGATATTATCGAATGTGTTACCTGTAACACCATCGAAGGTTTATAGCTGACAACCAATACAGCTTTAAAGCCCTATGGCGCATCGTGCCGTTTGGTAACGCGAAACGATTTACAACAAAATCAGACGAAAAGCAGCTCACTTTTATCGACAACATAATTTACTGTTTGCGCTTTGCTCGCCAAGCTTCTGCCACGATAGGTTCAAGGTCGCTCAAATCCAAAGGTTTAACAAGGTGATGGTCAAATCCAGCTTCTTTCGAACGCTGGATGTGCGATGGTTGTCCCCACCCCGTTTGCGCCACAAATACAGCGTCAGCTAACGCACGATTTTGACGAAGTGCCGTACATAATTCGTAACCATTCATACCCGGCATGCCGATATCCAACAACACTAAATCGGGCGTGAAAGACGCGACAGCCTTTAATGCGGATGGCCCATCTTCCACTACTTGAACCTGACACCCTTTTGCCTCCAATATCCATCCCATGGTAATAGCGGCATCTTGATTATCATCGGCAATTAAAACGTTGAGCTTTTCAGCGGTAGCGTCTACTACGTCATGGGCCTTTTCCGGTTTACTGGCTAATTTGGGTACTTTACTTAAAACGGGTAAGGTAACGATAAACGTTAAGCAGTACAAAGCGACTTCTCTAGCGCTGTGGTAAGTGAACTTAAATGATTAAATTTTCGTAACACTTACGCTATTACTAGTAAAAATTTTACCAAGTTTACTTTCTACCAAGGCTAAGACATGGACAACGCTGGCTCGAATCAAGATAAAGGGAACGCAAAGTATGCTGGGAAGTTCCCCAAAATAGCCCAACAAACCAGACTGCTAAATATTCTTGTGATTTTTGCTGTCATTTATACGTTGTACCTTGCCAAGTCTTTACTTGTTCCTCTTTTCTTTTCCGCCTTTGTAGCTTTGCTTTTAAGCCCTCTTGTTGCATTCGCACGCAAGTTATTCATACCTCGCACACTGTCAGCAGGAGCCCTGATTGTTTTGCTGGTCGCGCCGTTTACATTTTTAGGTATAGAGCTTGCTGAGCCGGCAGAACGCTGGATGCAATCTCTCCCCAAAATTGCTGCCGAGATATCCAAAGAAATTGAAGAGATAAGCAGCAACATCGACGCTTATGCAACGCCTCCAGCTGAACCCGTTGAAAAAGAACGTTCATTCTTTAGCTGGTTTGGTGACGATGAGAAGTCACCTGAACTTTCTCCACCGCAAGACAACACAAACTCTGTGACGGACAAAATTAAACAAAGCGGAATAGATATTGGGCTCACACTCTTCAGTAACGCGCCATTTTTACTGGCACAGGTGCTCGCCTGTATCGTTTTAATTTTCTTCTTGTTGGTTTTTGGACCCAACCTATTCAATGTTTTTGTAAGAGACTTCCCCATTGTTACTAACAAGCGACGAACGCTGGTATTGGTAGATCAAATTCAACGGGAGCTGTCTTCGTATATCGTCACCATCAGCATCATAAACTCTTGCTTAGGGTTAGCTACAGCAGGCGTGTTTTACTATTTAGGAATAGATGATGCGTTACTTTGGGGAGCGCTGGTTGCGCTGATGAACTTTGTCCCCTACTTGGGTGGTGTGGCGAGCTGCGTGGTATTGCTGGTAGTTGGGCTTGTGCAGTTTGGGCTTACCAGCAGTGCGTTTCTGCCTGCGGGTCTGTTTGTAGTATTGAATATTATTGAATCACAACTCATCACGCCCGCGGTGCTAGGAAGAAGTATGCAGCTTAACCCATTAATAATCATAATTTGGATAGCAATAACGGGTTGGCTATGGGGTGTGGTAGGCGTTTTACTTGCCGTGCCTATACTAATGTGTTTTAAGATCATTCTCGAAAATCTGGGCGTATTTGATCACTGGATTAAACTTCTCGAGTCAAAATAATTTTACTCTCTTCGTCCCTTCAACCACGTTGCATGGATAGAAGCGTGTGCGGACTTTTACCTAAAATCTAGGCACAAAGCACGATAGCCCTCTTCAAATAAAAGACGAAATGCATATTTTAAAGGAACATATCCTGCCTTTTTAAAATGAAAATAGTTATCATATTCGTTGTCTTTTGATTTTTGGAGCTCCCATGAATTTGCTTAAAAGTGCCTTGGCCGTGATGATCGGCCTGTCGTGTGCAGGCGCGCCTGTATATGCACAAACAGAAAAAAATAATAATAATGATGACATTGAGCATATTACTGTTGATGCATCTCAGGTTGAATTACGAGATAGCTTTGCAGGAGGCCAAGTATCTCGCGGTGGTCGTGCGGGTATTTTAGGTAATCTCGACATGATGGACTCTCCATTCGCAAGCACCAACTTTACCGCAGACATCATAAGGGAACAGCAAGCAAGAAGTATCGCCGATGTATTGCAAAACGATCCGGTGGTTCGTGTGGCAAAAGGCTTCGGTAATTTTCAAGAACTTTACGTAATGCGCGGGTTTCCCGTTTATTCTGACGATATGACTTACAACGGATTGTACGGTGTTTTACCTCGCCAATATGTTGCTGCCGAGTTGTCAGAACGCGTTGAGGTTTTCCGTGGCGCCAGTGCATTTCTAAACGGCGCAGCACCGGGCGGGAGCGGCTTAGGTGGTTCGGTAAATATAGTGCCTAAGCGCGCGGGCGATGACCCATTAAACCGTGTAACGCTTGGATACGAGTCTCAAGGACATTGGTATGGCGCAGCAGATGTAAGCCGCAGATTTGGCGACGACAGTCAAAGTACCGGCGTAAGAGCAAACTTTGTACAACGAGGCGGCGAAACAAGTATCGATAACCAAGATCGTGAATTGAGCGTTGCTGCTATTGGCATTGATCACGATAGCGATAACTTCCGTCTTTCTTTGGATTTGGGCTACCAAGACCATCAGGTTGACTCACCACGCCCTGCAGTCACTCCTGGCAGTGCAATTCCAGAAGCGCCTGACAGTGACACCAATTTTGCCCAAGAATGGACTTACACTAACGAGCGTCAATTTTTCGGTGCGGTTCGAGGAGAGTACGATTTTACCGACAACATCACTGCGTGGGCGGCGTATGGTTTCAGATCGGGAGAAGAAGATAATGTGTTTGCTAACCCTAGACAGGCAGAAGCAAATGGCGACTTTTCCGCTTACCGTTTTGATAACGTTAGAAATGATGAAATTCGCTCAGGTGAAGTGGGCCTAAATATCGAATTCAAAACCGCAAGCGTGGGACACACGATCATTACGTCTGCATCAACGTTTTCTTTAGAATCTGAAAATGCCTATGCGTTTTCTGATTTTAGCGGCTTTGCTGGAAATATTTATAATCCGGTAACAGCAACCATGCCCGATGCTGACTTCTTTATTGGTGGCGACCTTAGCAACCCACTAATCACAGAAAAAACAGACCTTTCAAGTTTTGCTCTTGCAGACATGATTTCGTTTAACGATGGAAAAGTTCTATTAACCCTTGGTGGCCGTGTTCAAAACATTGAAACCCGCACGTTTGATTACAATACAGGTGATGAGTTGTCAGGGTACGACGAATCTCAATTCACGCCGGTTGTGGGCATTGTTTATAAATCGTCAGAACAGGTGTCTTATTACGCCAACTATATCGAGGGACTGCTTCCTGGTGAGGTAGCACCTGCATCAAGCGGTGGTGAACCAATTGAAAACGCGGGTGAAGTTTTTGACCCATACAGCGCCGAGCAAATAGAAGTAGGTGTGAAATATGATGCTGGCCAATACGGTGGTTCATTGAGTGTTTTCAACACCTCAAAGCAAAGCTCAATTGTTGAAGACAATGTTTTCAGTACCGATGGTGAACAGCAAAACCAAGGACTTGAGTTAAGCATATTTGGCATGCCAACTTCAAATCTACGTGTTTTGGGCGGATTCACTTGGCTCGATGCGGAAATGACGAAAACTCAAGACGGTACGCTAGATGGCAAAACGGCCATTGGTGTTCCTGATTTACAAGCAAACATTAATCTTGAGTGGGATGTTGATGCCCTTCCAGGGCTTACTGTCGATGCACGTGCGGCCTATACGTCGAAACAATATGCCAGTGCCGACAATAGCCTTGAAGTCGATGCATCTAATCGTTTCGATCTAGGCGTTCGTTACAGCTTCCTTGCAGGAATGACCGACATCACACTTCGCGCTCGTGTAGATAACGTCTTTGACAATAATTACTGGGCGTCGGTAGGAGGCTTCCCTGGCTCAAACTACCTTGTATTAAGTGAACCTCGGACATTCAGACTGTCTGCTTCATTCAATTTTTAACGGGTTAAGTTATGCTACTGTCAATCGCTGCCTTTTTAGGCAGCGCATTGGCGATAGGTTTGTTTTACCGCGCTTGGCAAAGCACACAGATCGCCTTTAAACGTATAGCTAAACTCTCGGCATTGTTGTTAATGCTGGCGAGTTTAAGCCTTTGGATTACAGAGTACGGCCCTGAATTAGGTACCTGCTACGCAGTAGTCGCTTTCTCTTTACAAGCATGGAGTTGGATTTATCTCGCCAGACAACGAATAAGTAAAGATGTAAAACGCGTCGATTTACCGTTCGCATCTGGATTGACAACCCCGTCTACCGCTATTGCTTTTAACGCCCTCGTAAAACTACTTGGCAGTGTGTTTTTAAGTGCTATTTGCGCCATGTTAGTTACCGTAGTGTGGACAACAGCGCTTAGCATGAGCAAAGTAAACCAGATTGCACTGGGAATTTACACCATGCCTCTATTATGGGGATGTGGCGCATACTGGCTTTGTGCAGACAGTAAACTATGGCGCCCGGTTGGGGTGTTGAGTGTACTAAGCGCGTTAAGTTACTTCTACTTGTATAGTATATAAAATGAGTATTTCTATTTCTCCCAGCGCAAATAAAAGCGCCTTAAAAAGTCACGCTTGGTTAGGATTAGCCGTTAGTGTGTTGATGTATTGGGTGTGCTTTTCAGGCACTTTATCTGTTTTCTCTCAAGAACTTCTGCGGTGGGAACAACCCCATATTGCAGATAATCTAGATTACACCCCTGGCAGCATTCAAAATGCTTATGAACGCTTTCTCACAATGAAAGAGGGTCAAACACAGGGAAACATTGTCATTCGCTTGCCTACGCACGATTTGCCACGCGCACGCATTAGTGCAGACGGTGAGTATTGGAATATTTCTCCAACCGGTGAATTAAGTGAACCATCCACAACCCCTATTACTGATTTGATCGTTGATTTACACACCGCTCTTCATTTGCCAGAAGACATCGGAATGATGGCCGTCAGTGTATTGGGTGCTATTTTGAGTGCATTGATTATCTCTGGCATTGTTGCTCACAGACGTATTTTTAAAGATGCCTTCCGCTTGCGAACAGGCAACAACGAGCAGCTTACACAAGGCGACTTACACAATAGAATGAGCGTGTGGGGCTTGCCATTTCACTTGATGATTGCGCTAACCGGCGTTTATTTTGGTTTAGCATCGTTTTTAACGTCCATTTATGCCGATACCTTATATGAAGGAAACAAGCTTGATCTGTTTGCCGACATCTATGGTTCATCAATTCAGCTTGAACACCAGCCAGCCATTGCGAATATAGAAAAAGCGCTGACCGACATAATGAAAATGGAGCCCAATACCCAGCCCATTTTTGTTACTTTGGAAAATGCGACCAAAGACAATCAGTATATTCTGCTCGGCTCGCAGCACTTGGATAAGCTCATTTATTCAGAACAATACCGCTTTGATGCCAGTGGACAATACATCGATAAAGTCGGTTATTCAGATGGTGATGCTGGCCAACAAGCGATATTTTCTGTATATCGCATACACTTCGGCCACTTTGGTCCAGAAGCAATGAAGATATTCTTCGGATTAATGGGGTTCGCGTTAACCATTATTTCTGTCACCGGCATAAACTTGTGGCTGGCAAAACGCGCTAAACAAGATGCCTTAAACCAGCTTTGGCTGGGTTTTGTGTGGGGCACGCCTATCGCATTTATTTGGGCTGCATTGTTAGAGTTAACGCTGGCGCTGCCTACAAAACCTGTTTTTTGGGTAACATTGACAGCTATTCTTATCGCTTCACTAATGCAAAAAGTGCTTATGAAAACTCACCTGGTGCTGTTGAATTGTCTCGCCGCCTTGTTAGTTGTATTGGCCATTACTCACTTTGCTGTTCACTACCCTAGTTCGTTAGTCATGAACTCGCTCGTTATAGACAGCGCGTTTATCGTTTTTGCCCTGTGCGTATGGCGCTACCTATACTCGCGATTAAAGAAAGGCTGGAATGTATAGGCACATTGGTTCTAATGGGATCTGATAGAATTGAGGCAAAGTGAACATGCTTACTTATACCAATCCGGTATGCGGATTGGTATTGTTGTCAGCGTGGTCAACAGTAAAAAGCCTTCCATTTGGAAGGC
>NZ_JBHNZD010000031.1:0-43880 GCF_054960375.1 Alteromonas sp. G4i35
TTATTCATCCGGTTTTTTTGGCTGTAAAATAATTTCACCACTTTCCGTGACGATCCCAAGGCCTTTATCAGGGACATGGTCAAACTTCTTTTGACGCTTTATTAGAAGCGTAGTTGTTGTGTCATCCTTTAAGTCATTGTTAGACGTTTCTGTGTCAATCAGTTTGGTCAAGTATATAGCCCAGTATTCAACGTGAGGCGTTGAGTAATCTTTGTAAAAGGCAATACCTATTTGATCTTGTTCTTGATAAAAAGGTAACTCTGCTAACAAGTGTTGACGGTGTGAAGTCGATGTTTTAAGTGCGTACCACACGTCATCAGCTGTTATATAACCACCAGCAAGGGCCTCCACTTGATTGCTCATCGCATCGCCATAATATTCTGGTAACGTTAAACCAGCATTGCGAATGCGAGTGTTCGGACTGCCGCCCAAAAAGTGAGACACCAAGCCTCTCTCAGCCATGTCTTTGGCTTTTGTTTCAGCCAGCAAAACAAGCGTAGGATTACATTTTAGTACCGAACGTTGTTGACCTTTGTCGCTAGCAATTAATAAAGAGAGTTCTCTCGCCTGTTCGGTATTTCCGCAGGTTGTTTGATCGGCCAAGCAAAGGCTAGAAAATACGTAGGTGAGTGATGTTAATAGAATGAATCGTTGACGAAAAAGGCCGCGAGAGCGGCCCTTTTGTTTGGGTATGAAATTAAGCAGCTTTGCCACCTCGTTTCTTAGCAGTGGTGTTGGAATTAACCTTCGCTACTAATTCTTCGTGGTCAAAATCATCGACGTTGATAGTGCGAAGTCTTCCAGCTTCAGTCTTACGAAGTAGATTCGCTTCTTCTTCGTTAATAATTCCTTCTGCTAGCGCTTCGTCAGCAAGCACATCTAAACGGGTAAACGGTAGTTTAGCTTTTTTGTGCTTACAAATACGTTCGAAGATAGGCTCACTTGCTAGTACATCATCAAGAGTTTGCTCAAGATCGCCAAACAAGCTTCCTTCCTCACGGGTGAGGTACTGACCATAACCTAAACGGCTACGTGCAGTTGAAGGCGTTTGAAGCATTTGTGCAATAGCATGTTCTGTCTTGTCTGAAGGCTTACCAATACGTCGGCCAAACGGAATCACCATAACGCGAAGCGCTGCAGCGATTGCGCGGTTAGGGAAGTTAGCCAAGAAGTCATCAATTGCTGTCTCGATATCGTGCAATGTAGTTTGCATTGCCCAATGTAAAAGCGGTAAATCTTCTTTTAGACGACCTTCTTCGTCGAAGCGTTTAAGCGTTGTACTACCCATGTAAAGGCCACTTAGGATGTCACCTAAACGCGCTGATAAACGCTCGCGACGCTTAAGATCACCACCAAGCACACCCATAGAGACATCGGTTAGTAGTGCTAAGTTTGCACTGTAGCCTTGAAGTAGCTTGTAGTAACGCGCCGTTTCGTCAGTGAACGGTGCGCTGCTGAATGCGCCATTGGTTAACGAGAACCAAATACTGCGAACAGTATTAGCTACCGCAAAGCCAATATGACCGAATACCGCTTTATCAAACGCTTTCAACGCTTCTTTTTTGTCTTCGATAGACGCAGCTTCTATTTCCTTAAGCACGTAAGGGTGACAACGCATCGCACCTTGACCAAAGATCATCATGTTACGGGTTAGAATGTTTGCGCCTTCAACCGTAATTGATACTGGTACACCTTGATAGCCGCGACCAAGGTAATTGTTTGGCCCAAGCATAACGCCTTTACCGCCGTGAACATCCATCGAATCATTAATGATTTGACGCATCTTCTCGGTTAAGTGGTACTTACAGATAGCCGAGATAACAGAAGGTTTCTCACCAAGGTCTACACCCACCGTTGAGAAGCGTGTTACGCCATCCATCAAATATGCGTTACCACCAATGCGTGCAAGCATTTCTTCAACACCTTCCATATGACCTACAGGCATACGGAACTGGCGACGAATACGTGCATATGCACCCGTTGCAAGAGACACTGATTTAGCACCACCAGCAGCAGATGAAGGAAGGGTAATACAGCGACCTACCGACAAACATTCAACCAGCATGCGCCAGCCGCGACCTGCCATTTTCGGACCACCAATGATGTAATCGATTGGAACGAAAATATCTTCACCCTTAATAGGGCCATTTTGGAATGGCGTATTGAGAGGGAAGTGACGACGACCGATCTCTAAACCTTTAGTGTCGCGAGGAATAAGGGCACATGTTATACCCGGGTCTTTGTTATCACCTAGAAGACCTTCAGGATCTTGTAGTTTAAAGGCAAGACCAATAACCGTAGCAACAGGCGCAAGGGTGATGTAGCGTTTGTTAAACGTTAGGCGCATACCCAACACTTCTTCGCCATTCCACTCGCCTTTACATACAACGCCAACATCAGGGATAGCACCTGCATCAGAGCCAGCTTCTGGGCCGGTTAATGCAAAACAAGGGATTTCTTCACCGGCAGCAAGACGGGGAAGATAATGATCTTGTTGCTCTTTTGTACCATAGTGCTGAAGTAATTCGCCCGGGCCCAATGAGTTTGGTACACCGACTGTGCTTGATAGCACCGCGCTAACGCCTGCAAGTTTTTGAAGAACGCGAGACTGGGCATATGCCGAAAACTCTAGACCGCCATACTCTTTCTTGATGATCATCGCGAAGAATTTGTGTTCCTTCAGGAACTGCCAAATTTCAGGTGAAAGATCAGCATCTTTATGGTTTATTTGCCATTCATCGACCATTGAGCACACTTTGTCACAAGGACCGTCTAAGAATGCTTGCTCTTCAGCAGTGAGTCGACCTTTCGGAATGCGATGTAATTTATCCCAGTCTGGCTTGCCGCTGAAAATATCACCGTCCCACCATACCGTACCTGCGTCGATAGCTTCTTGCTCAGTGCTCGACATTTCAGGCATAACTTTGCGGTAGAAGGCTAGCAGCTTCTTAGAGATGTGCTGCTGTCTGATATTTGCAAGCTTGAACGGCAGCGTTAAAGCAAGGAACACTACCCAACCAAGCAGGCCGATGTCACCGAAAAGGGTGCCTAAAATCATAACACCTGCGCCCATGGCAACCGCTGTTACCAAGCTGGTTCGCTGATAACTAGCTACCGCTAGTGTCAGAACGACCAGTAAAAACCATATAAAATCTGCCATACTTCACTCCTGAAAGGCGTTAAACGTTACGCTAGTCTTAACTCGAGCGTGGTGAGTTGCTTTATGAAAAGCAGTCACAGATCGAGGTCAGACCAGCATGCTGTAAACCTATTATTTAATAGGGCAAAGATCAAGATTTTTACATGAATATTCTATTAACAACGACATAAATAATAGGGTAGTGCGTTATCCGCTCTATAAGTATAGTCGTTGCTTATAAATACTGATTTAGAATGTGAATTGTGTTGCGAAACGAGAAGAGGTTACGTGAGGATAAGACAGCAACAGTCTAAATAAAAAAAGCACGTCTGAATGCTAGTTCATAACGTGCTTTATTCAACAATTGTGAAAAAGTTGTTGAGACAAAAAACGGTTTATCTTTACGCTTTACTGCGTCTCAAACGATTTCAGTTTGATATCGCCCTGTTCATCGCCTTCTTTGAACTGTTGCAGACGAACTAACGTGTAGTTAAGTGATGGCGCAAACCAAGCAAACGTCTCACGCTTATTTGAGTCGCGAATAAGCTTAACTTTTACAGTTTCAATTTTACCGAAAGGTAAAGACAATACCTCTTCATCCACCACTTGAACGCCGTAGTGACGAAGTTCGCCACGATAATTCACGAAGTGGTATTCTAGCGATGTCTTACCTTCCGCTAACTGTTTTGCAAGGTCAATACGATAAATTTGGTTATCAAATTCACCGTTCCAATCAAATGTTTCGCCATTCTCGACTGCAATTTTGCCTTGTCCCTGATGACTAAACGTTACCTTAAGCTCTTTATCAGGTCCTGTGCCAGAACGATTATAGTAGTACTCAGAAGGTACGACGGTATTATCATTAACAGTAAAAATAGAATGTTCACTGCGTTTGTCAGACAAGAAAAACTTAGACACTTTTGACGTGTAAATTAGAGAATACTGTTGGTCACCTAATTTCGAGAGCTCAATATTCGCTTCGCCTACGTCGTCACCCCATTTGTATGCGGTATAGGTTGCCTTGTAGGGCTGAAGCGGTAGCTCTGCACTATCCGTATTTTCTGTACTAGGGTTTGCTTGCGCGGCCACTGAAAGCGATGCTGCTAACAGTGCGCCTAAAGCAAAAGGCTTAGTCGCTTGCATAACCAGATTCTGGTAATTCTTGCTCATCTAAAACTGCCTTATTGTTTCGCATCGATAATCGGCCTGCACTAAACCAAGATAGCACAAGCGGATAGATACGACGTTCTTGTTCTTGAACACGCTCGGCCAGGTCGCTTGCTGTGTCGTCTTCAAACACAGGTACGCGGCTTTGAATGATAACAGGGCCGCCGTCGAGCTCAGGTGTAACAAAGTGCACGCTAACGCCGTGCTCCTTGTCTCCATTGTCGATAGCTCGCTGATGCGTATTCAAACCTTTGTACTTCGGCAACAAAGATGGATGAATGTTCACTAATTTTCCAGCAAAGCTGTCGACGAACTCCGGTGTTAAGATACGCATAAAGCCCGCAAGAACAACACAGTCTGCGCCAAAAGCCTCAATTTGTGCTTTGAGCGCCCCGTCATAAGACTCTCGTGAATCGAAGCCTGTATGATCTAAGCAAACCGCATTGATCCCGGCTTCTTTAGCGCGTTCCAGACCATAAGCAGTAGGGCGATTACTGATCACGCCGCTGATTTCCGCATTCAGACGACCTGCTTTTATTTCATCGATAATGGCTTGTAAATTGCTGCCATTACCTGAAATAAGTACGCATAGTTTGGTTACACTGTTACTCACGCGTTGATCTCTACTTGCTCTTCGCCATCTTTTGCTGCGATATCACCAATAACCCAAGCATTTTCACCGTGTTGTTTAAGAATGTTCAGTGCAGCATCGGTATCGCTTTCGTCAACAACGATTACAAGGCCAACACCACAGTTAAACGTGCGGTACATTTCGTGGCGAGTCACGTTACCGTTTTCTTGTAACCAAGAGAAGACTGCAGGCCATTCCCAGGTGCTTTCGTCAATAACCACTTTCGCATCTTCAGGTAATACGCGAGGGATGTTCTCCCAAAAACCACCGCCCGTGATGTGAGAAATAGCGCTTACTTGTACTTCTTCAAGTAATGCCAATACCGATTTAACATAGATGCGAGTAGGCTCAAGAAGTTGGTCGATGATAGGCTTGCCGTTTAGGTCGGCGTTTACATCTGCACCACTAACTTCAATGATCTTCCTAACTAATGAGTAACCGTTTGAGTGAGGGCCCGATGAACCAAGTGCAATTAGTTTTTGACCTGGTTTAACGTTAGTGCCGTCAATAACCTTATCAGCTTCAACCACGCCTACGCAGAAGCCTGCAATATCGTAGTCGCCATCGTGATACATTCCAGGCATTTCGGCTGTTTCACCACCAATTAATGCACAACCTGCTTGCTCACAGCCGGCGCCAATGCCGGTAACAACCGACGCGGCTACATCAACGTCAAGCCTGCCAGTTGCGTAGTAATCTAGAAAGAACAGGGGCTCAGCACCTTGAACAATAAGGTCGTTTACGCACATTGCTACTAAGTCGATACCAACACCGTCATGACGGTTAGCATCCATAGCAACTCTTAGTTTTGTACCCACGCCGTCAGTACCTGAAACAAGTAGCGGCTTTTTATATTTAGTAGGCAGTTCACAAAGTGCACCAAAACCACCCAGGTTACCTTTTACTTCTGGTCTATGGGTTTTCTTGGTAACAGATTTAATGCGTTCAACAAGTTGATTACCTGCATCGATATCTACGCCTGCATCTTTGTAACTTAAAGAGGTTTTATTTTCGCTCACGGTTGGGCCCTGAAACTAAGAGGTAGAAAACCGCGGATTCTACCAGCAAGTCGTCACAAGTCCAATTTGTGAAGGCTATTTTATGCGCTTTTTGATCTTTTTTATTTTAGGGGTGAAATTAAACCCAATATAAAAGACAATAGAAGGCTATCTTTTGGTGAACATCTTGCTTGATAAAATGTCTCGCTCTAAAAAGTTGAGTGAATTGCGCGAAGGTTAGTCCAAGTTTACCGTATATAGGTAAACGAGATTAACTGACGATTCGATAGGTAAGGAATTGATTTTAAGAGAGTATGGAGTGTCAATGTTAACGGCAGTAAAGCGTAACACCAATGGAACTAATTTAACGAGAGTTAGCTTGAAAGGCATTCTGGGCATTTCATTTCTTGCTGCGCTGACTTACGCCCCCTTTATAAATGCGGCTCAACGCGTTGTGGTCAACGAAGCGCAGATTCAAGTTGAAGATCAAACTCAGCGCACCCAACAAAACGCGCTTAAAAAAGCATTAAGGCAGGTTTTTGTGAAGATGTCGGGCAGCACAAGCGTGCTCGATAATGCCGGTGTTAGAGCAGCCTTATCGTCGCCTCAATCGCTGCTTCGTTCCTATCGATTTGCTTTTGACAAAGGCAGAACGTATTACGTTGCGGAGTTCGATCAAGCAAAACTCAATGAACTTCTTCAGCGTGAAATGCTTCCGCTCTGGGGTGATAGACGCCCTGAAACGATAGTGTGGCTTGCGCAGGAAGACGAAAACGAAACTCGCGTCATCTTAGACGAATCTCTCAATACAGAATTACAACATACGCTCAAACAAACGGCGAAAGAACGAGGCGTTCCATTAAGCTTGCCTTTAATGGACCTTACCGACAATGTAAATATTTCTACCTATGATGTGTGGGGACGATTTGTTGAGCCTTTGCGCAAAGCATCTACACGCTATAGCGTCGACAACATTATTGGTGCCAGAGTTTATCGTAACGACGCGAGTGCTATTCCTGATTTGCCGGAAAATGTTGTGCCTTCTGGCACAGTAGAGTCTCTGGATAGCGTACTAGATGAAGAAGCACAGTTTAGAGCACAAACTGATGAACAAAGTTTCGATGAGCGAAATCCGCGTGTAGATAATACGGACGCACAGCGTACCTTTTCAGATAACGTTGAGTCCGGTGCGATTAATAAAGGTGTTGATGCTCAGTTAAACGACGGTTATGACGCTACAAACCAAAACTTGAATAATGCTGACGGAACCTCGGCGAAGGAGCTGGCGCAGGAAGAGAGCACAACGATGCCGTTCACCATGAACGAGTTTGCCAACTATGCGAAGCGTGCCGATGAAGGTGACTATGCACTAGACTGGGTGTTCGTTGGTGGCGGTAAGGTTAGCTATGGCAGCATATACGGTGATTCGCCCGAAGTTCTTGGCAATCAGTTAATCGATGCCTACTCAAATTATTTATCGTCGCTTTATGCCATCGTAGGAATCGAAGCGTCTGAGCGAGAAGTTATCAAGGTATCGATTGCCAATATTGGCTCGGTAAAAAGTTACGCCAGCGCTACTGACTATTTAAATAGTTTAAGTGTGATTGAAAACGCTACACTAGTAGAGCAATCTGGTTCTGTTGCCACGTACTCACTTACATTAATTGGAACGGTGGACGATTTACTTAACAGTATTAAACTAGAAAGCAAATTACGTCCCGTAACCGATTCGTACGGACAATCCGTGAAAGGACACAGTTTCTATTGGAGCAATTAATTTAGCATGCAGCTGCCTTTGCCTGTCACGCTACCTGTTGACGAAAACTTCGATAGTTTTGTCAATAAGGGTAACGAAGAAGTAGTTTCAGTCCTTGAGCAGATTGCAGATGCGCTGCCACACTGGCGCGAGGCTCCTGAATTGGGGCCTTTAGCATCGCTTCAGCTGCCTTTGCTTACTTTACTAGGCAGTACCGCTATCGGTAAAAGTCACTTATTGTTTGCCACTTGTCATCAACTAGCCGAAAAATCGGTTAGTCACCTTTATTTAAATCTTAATAATTACGAAGCGTGGTCGCTCGATATTTTTGAAGGCCTAGAGAATCTTTCGTTAATCGCATTAGACAACATTCACGCGATAGCGGGCGATTTACGTTGGGAAGAAGCGTTGTTCGATTTGTTAAACCGAGTGATTGAGACTAAACAAACCATGGTACTTTGTTCTAGTCAACTAGGCCCATCTAACCCGGCTTTTGTTTTACCTGACTTGCGTTCTCGCTTGGCGTGGGGGGTTATTTATCACGTAAACCAACTGGATGACAATGGTCGTGAAGAAGCCGTGCGCTTACGTGCAGCGGAACGTGGATTAAAGCTATCAAACCAAGCACTACAGTTTCTTTTGCACCATAGTGAACGAGACCTAAAAAGCCTCATGTCACTATTAGCCCGTTTAGACACACGCTCACTCCAAGAACAAAAACGCTTATCGGTGGGCATGGTTAAGCGCGAGCTTAACCTAAATTAGCCAAAGCGCGAGCTTAACCTAAATTAGTCAAAGCGCTGCTGTGTTGCCGTTTATTGTTCTTTTCTTAAACTATGAGCGCTTGATGTGGTGCTAAATTCTTCTGCTACCGTCATTAGAGTTCCATCGGAAGTAACCGAATTGTTTCCGCCGTTCTGTAGCATTAACTTATCGCTCGCAGACTGTACGTTTGGATTTGTACTAGACGCAGAGTCCCGCCAAGTAATATCGTTCGGAAGCAGATAAGAGCTTGGAAGTGACGCTTGAATAGCAGGTACATCGAGTTCGGGTAAAATTCTACTTAATACGTAATCTACGCGCATAGTAACGTTATCATCATTAACACGGTTTCTCTGAGCCCAAGTGGGAATGAAACTGCCGTCTTCCAGTGTCTCTCTTGTAAATACGCCTACATCCGCTTCTGCCTCAAGCCGGTAAAGCATCATGAAGCGCTCGAATAACATGGCGAGATCTTCTCGTTCCGTAAAGTAAGAATAGAAAGCAACCGCACCATCATCCTCAAACCAATTTGCCACTTGTAGCGCGGTATAATTTCGTTGCGCGCTTGAAGCGGTTGCACCGCCGTATCGAACTTCGGCCAAAGCATGGAGTTGTGACGACGTAAGAGGCAATGAAGTTGTTAGCCCCGTAGAAATGGGAGAGCTGTCATCATAAGACGACAGTGGGCTCGCGCTATTGCTGAGTTGTTGCCATTCGGTGTAGTCGAAAAAGTCATTGGCGTGAGCTAGCTCGTGGTATAGCAAATAGCTTAATGCTGCTTCTACGTCGCTCACATCACGTGGAAGTCTATCTGCTACGTTCGCTGTGCTGATATTAGGAAAATAATAGGCCCCGTTTTTCACGTAGCGCCATGACGTCGTAAAATCGAGCTCACTACCAAAACCACTTCTATAATCTGGGCGAGTATTTAGCGTGTCTCGCTCTTGTGGTGTGCGCCAAAAGTTGTTGGCATCTAAGTAAATGGCACCAGTGGCAACCCAATAAAATGACGGGCGGATATCGTAAGAAATCACAATCGCGTTAGTTGCGCGTAGTAACTTAAGCATGTCATCACAGGTTGCTGAAGTTTCTAAATACGTTCTAAATGCATCGCCCATCCACGGATGCGAGACGTATGTTCTATCTAAAATATCATCGATAGTGGGGCTTTCGGTGACTTGGCCAATCAGTGGTAGCTGAGAGAACGTACAGCTGTTTGAAACCTGATTGTTATAAACACAATCAACAAGTGCCGACGCGTAAGGGCTGTCGACTCTATAGGGCTGCATATGCGCGCTTACCGTTTCGGGAATACTTGTCTCGTCATCTACAAAAAAGCCGCTATTGTTAATGTCGATGTTTTTCACTAGAACTTGCGCGCTATCGGTTAACACCTCGCCATTTGAGAGTGTAACGGTACTTTCTATTTCAATGATTGTGTCGTTGCTGACTCGAGGCGCTTGAAAATATATCGAATGAGAATAATCACCATCATCAAAGTTGAAGTTATTGACGATTGGCCCAGACGTTTGTTGCCACGTGATATTTGAGATTGTTAACCCTTGCGAGTTAACGGTGTCAACGCGAAGAGAAACTCTGCCGCCTTCGGATGCCTCATGACCCAATCGTAATGCGGCAATCGGCGCGGTACTTTCGTTCGTTTGTAACGTTATGGTGTCTGTAAGCGTTGTGCCATTTTCTAAGCTAACGTTTACGGCGATATCGAAGCTACCTGAAGAGGTAACATCAAAGCCTATAGCCTGCGTGTGAGCACTGAGAGGCTGCTGTGATACACCTGAGACTTGCCAATCGATATCTACAATAGCGTGGCCAGTAGGCGAGGCGACAGCAAAGTCGACCGCATCGCCTACAACGGCGTTTGTAGGGCCTGAAATGCTAATGGTTGGAGGAATGGAAGGAGTGCTTGGGGCTGAACTATCGCCTGAACCAGAGCCTCCACATGCTGCAAGTAACGATAATGATGCGATTACTAATGTAAGTTCAGGCAAATGGCGTGTCATATTAACCCCTTGGCAGCATGTGTTTTCGCTGTGTATTACATGATCATTGTTGACCTTGCTCAAAGCGTGCTTTTTCTTCTTGCATCTCTTCTTTAAGCTTTTTAAGGCCCAAACCCAATTCACGACCACGTTTTCTAGCAAACGCACTACAGCCGACAAACATACCCGTGCATAGAATAATCTCTACCACTGCATACCAACGTTCATCAGGTACAGCGTATGCCACAGTGCATCCGTGAATAAGGTAAAACAAAACGACAAAATTGGCCCACGCGTGAGTATATGGCTTGCCTTTTAATATACCCCAGTAAGGTAACAGTAAAGGTAAAATATAAAATAAGGCAATAAACAAAGGAGAGTAAGTATGCTCTTTAGTAAATGTAAATTGCCACAGTGTTATCCATACGATTAACCCGGTGTGGCTTATAAGTGCGAGATAGCGATAAAAACGCGTATCTGGTGCCATGGTAATGTCTCCGAAACAATTTGTTTTTAATGTTCTTTATAAGGTCTACGTTTTATGCGCCAAATAACGTAACTGTTAGGCGTTGTCAGCTAGTTTTTTAGCGAACATTGCAAGTCGCTTACCCTGAGCAATGCATAGCGCTTTTTCATCTGCACTCAATTGCTCTGGTGCACTTAAACTGTGATGAGCGACGTGTGTTACACCGTAAGGGGTGCCACCCATTGTGGTGTTGTGTAGCGCAGGCTCACTGTAAGGTAAACCGCAAATGACCATGCCGTGATGGATAAGCGGAACCATCATGGAAAGTAATGTGGATTCCTGGCCGCCGTGCATGGAAGAAGAAGATGTAAACACGCACGCAGGCTTATCAATCAACGCGCCTTTTAACCATTGACTGCTTGTAGAATCCAAAAAATGTTTTACTGGCGCTGCCATATTGCCGAAACGCGTAGGACTACCTAACGCCAGGGCACTGCACTGTTCGAGTTCCTGAAGGGAAACCTCGGGTACAACAGTAGATGCCGCGTCATTAGCTGCATCGCTGATACTCTTGACTGTACGTACTATCACAGGAACATCTAATGACGATACTCCTTGGGCGATGGCATCAGCTAATCGCTTTGTGCTGCCGTTGCGGCTGTAATAAAGTACGAGAACAGGTTGCACTATACAATTTCCAATACAGATTCTGGCGGACGACCAATTCTGGCTTTCTCGCCATTTATAACAATGGGACGCTCTATCAACTTAGGCGTGTGAGCCATAGCTTCAAAAAGCGCATTATCAGACAGTGCGCTATCACCTAAGTTAGCATCTTTATATTCTGCTTCTTTAGTACGCATCATATCTCTAACCGATCCAAGGTTAAGTTTTTTAAATATCTCTTTCAGTTCTTTTGCGTCAAGAGGGTGCTTTAGGTACTCAACAATAACAGGCGCTACACCTTGCTCTTCAAGTAGTGCTAGGGTTTGTCTGCTCTTTGAACAGCGAGGATTGTGAATAATGGTAATGTCTGTCATAAATACTCTTGTTCATGATTATATGAATTGGCGCGAACTATTGCGTTTTTGCCATAGAATATCAAGCAGTTTACCGATAACGGGTAATAAATTCGTACTATTCTTTGTTTACAGCATCGTTTCTGGAAAACGGTGCTTAAAAAGCGTGGTTGAATTTATGTTAGTGCGCGAAGTAAGAATCTGGCACTATGAAAAAATAGTCAAAGTTAGAAGGTTATATGTTGTTGTCACAGCCAAAAAGCAATGCAGGAAAAATAAAGCCTATACTCTTTCTAGTGCTGTTAGCGCTTGTTGCGTTTGCCGGTGCATATACGTATCAGCGTCTTCAACATGACTTTGAAACATTAGATGGAACGGCTTACCTTTGGCAAGATCTTGAGGGGAAGTGGGTTGTGGTAAATTACTTTGCGCCATGGTGTGCACCATGTCTACGAGAAATGCCTGAGCTCGTCACATTTAATCAGTCGCTACCTGACGATACCCGTCTTTTTGCTATTAACTACGACCTTAAAACGAAGCCTGAACTCAAAGCCATGGCTGAGAAGTTTGATATTGATTTGCCTGTTATTATAAGTTCGCCAGACACTAAACTGCCCATGCAAAAACCCCCTTATTTACCAGCAACGTTTATTCTTGGACCTGATGGGAAAATAAAGGATACGATAATGGGAGAAATTACGGCAGCGCATCTGCGTCAGCGCCTAGCTGAATTGAAAGGCGCTGACGAATAGCAGGGAAGTGCGATGGTCTAGAGTCGTTGTAAACGCTCTTCTTGGTCGCGAAATTGTTTTATTCTCGCTCTGATTCTTTGTTTTTCAAGGTGATCATCGCCTGCGAAATTATACGCATATTGAAGTTCGTCAACCGCGCGGTTATAAGCTCCATACAATGCATATACTTCCGCTTTGCTCTGATGCATTTGCGAGAAACGTTTCGACTTTTGATACGCCTCACTCATCAACTGATGTGCCAGTTGATAATCTTTTTTAACCAGCAGGAAATCCTTAAGTAGAGACACCGCTTCTTCATATTTGTTTGCGCTTATGTAAGCATTGGCCTGGTTTAGTGCCAATACTTGATTTCTAGGGTTATGCGTAACGTGAGGTCTTAGCATTTCAACGGCTTTTAAAGGCTCACCTTGCGAAATATAGATATCTGTCATAGCGTCGAGATAAAAGAGGTTTCCTCTATCTTTTGCTATTAACTCATCCATAATGTCTTTGGCTTTTTCGATTTTTTCGGCGCGCATATAAGCAAGCGCTAAACCATATAATGACGCTTCTTTACTGCGCTGTACGTCTTGTGCCACGGCCGCTTCGAAATATTCTACAGCGTAACCAGCTTTAAACGAGTAGCGTGCCTTTATACGTGCTTTTGCCAACTCGAATTGCTTGTTAATGGGTAAGTAGCGTCTAGGGTAGTCACCAGCGCGATTTCTCGCGTCAGCAATACGGGTTTCGGTTAAAGGGTGAGTAAGCAGCCTTGCGGGTGGACGAGAAACCATGCGGTACTCTTCCGCCATGGTAGAAAAGAATGAAGCAGCCGCACTCGGATCGAAGCCCGCACGAGCAAGCATTGCGATACCAATTCTATCGGCTTCTTGTTCATTCGAACGGGTATAGTCGATTTGCAATTGTGCAGAGGCTGCGGTTCCCGCCTGCATGGCCGCAATACCCGCTTCTGGGTTGGCCATTGCAATTAGCACCCCGCCGATAAGTGACGCCAAGGCTAGGGGAGATGAGCGCTGCTGCGCCTGCATACGTCGTGCTATGTGGCGTTGAGTTACGTGAGAAATTTCGTGCGCTAGCACCGAAGCCAGTTCACTTTCATTTTCAGCACGACGCATTAAACCTGTGTGAACACCAATGTGACCGCCAAAAAACGCAAACGCGTTAATGGCATCATTATTTACCCAGAAAAATTCAAAAGGAAACTTGGCGTTGTCAGCATGGACAACCAATCGGTTGCCTACATCCTGTAGATATTCATCCAGCACCGGATCTGAGATTACAGGACTTTGACCGCGCATTTGCCGCATTACGGCATCGCCTACTATCATCTCTTTATCAAGCGATATGGCGTCTGACGCAACAACACCTATTTCAGGTAACGCATTTTTATTGCTGTAATTGGCATCTTGTGCAACAGCCGTGAGGCTCGATGTGAGCACGAAGGAAAGGGCAACCAAAGATGCTGAAAACTTTTTTCTCATGAACCTACAATCATTGTATACGGTTAATACTGCTTAATCCTTAGAGCGCTAAGTTGCTAAACAGTTTCAAATTTTATTTTTTTCTTATATGCATCATTTTCGAAGACACAAGGCAATATCGCCTATGCCATCTCGTTTATGACACGTCAGTTATACCAATGCGACACAAACGCATCCAGTTTATTCTTTTACTGTTGTAACAACCACTCTACACATTAATGCTTATACTGTAAAAACATCATACCAGTTTGATTTTGAAAGATTCTTAAGTGCTACTTATTGCTAAGTGCTAGCGCTATCAACTATGATGCGTGTCCTATTCTTAGTAATTTCTAGGCGTTTATATGATTAGCGTTTTTGGTCGTTGGTACCGACGCAAATTTTCTGATCCTGATGCAGCAATGTTGCTTATCTTGATCCTTTTGACCACGGCAGTGTTGCTATTGTGGGGCGGGCTAATTATGCCTGTGTTGGTCGCAGCAGTGATTGCGTATTTACTCGATTGGCCAGTCTGTCGCTTGGTAAATGTCGGCGTAAGTAGAACGCTCGCCTGCGTCGTTGTAATGCTCGGCTTTATCACTATAACCATATTGACCTTAATTGGCCTTGTTCCAATTATATCCAAGCAAAGCGTTAACTTGATTCAAGAAACGCCGCTAATATGGCAGAAAGCACAAGAATGGATATTAACGCTTCCGGACAAATATCCAGATTACGTTCAGGTATATCAAATCCATCAAATGATGGAAGGTTTAAATGACAAATTGGTTGAGGTGGGCGAAACCCTTATTTCTGCTTCGTTTAGTAATATCGCCAACTTAGCTGCGTTGCTCGTTTACGTTATCCTCGTACCGCTTATGGTGTTTTTCATGCTAAAAGATAAGCTTTTCTTTTTAGACAGCATATCTCGCTTGCTGCCTAAGGAGCGACGCTTAATTACGCAAGTTGGTCACGAAATGAACTCTCAAATTGCCAACTATATTCGCGGCAAAGTGATCGAGATTATAATTGTGGGCGCGGTGAGCTGCGTAACGTTTGTATTGATGGACTTACGTTATGCTATTTTGCTTGGCGTATTGGTGGGATTTTCAGTACTTATTCCGTACATCGGTGCAGCAGTGGTTACTATACCCGTGGCCGTTGTCGCTATGTTTCAGTGGGGTATTTCACCAGAATTTTGGTATTTAATGATAGCGTACGGCATTATTCAGGCGTTAGACGGTAACTTGTTGGTACCGCTGCTATTCTCGGAGGCGGTTAGCTTGCATCCGCTTTATATAATCGTTGCAGTATTAGTGTTTGGAGGTCTTTGGGGTTTCTGGGGCGTATTTTTCGCTATTCCTCTCGCTACCCTCGTGAAGGCGGTAATTACAGCGTGGTCTAGTAACCCCGTTATTGTACCGGAAGAGGCGAAGTAGTTATTCCCATTTGGCGAACCAGTCAGCGCCATCCAGTACGAGATTCAAAACGAGTACTGATTCAAATAGGCGTTATAGGTAAACACTGATACGAATTGAGTAAGTATAAAAAAAGCCCCGAAAACATAATGTTATCGGGGCTTTTTAAATTCTATACCGGTTTAGCTGTTTAGATAATCAAGTACTACAGTGTGGTGTTCTTTTGTTTTGAACTTGTTGAAAACGTGCTCAATAACACCGTTTTCATCCACGAGGAATGTTTGGCGATGAATGCCATCATACTCTTTACCCATAAACTTTTTAGGTCCCCACACACCAAAAGCGTCGGCAACGGCGTGGTCTTCATCAGAAAGCAACGTAAAGTTTAGGTTTTCTTTTTCGATGAATTTAGGCAGGCGTTTAACGGCATCTGGGCTAATTCCTAGCACAACCACATTTTTCGCCGTTAGTTCTTCGTTTACGTCGCGTAAGCCCTGGGCTTGTACTGTGCAACCTGGCGTCATCGCTTTAGGGTAAAAATAAACCAGTACTTTTTTACCTGCGAAATCAGCTAAAGATACGGTTTCATCATTTTGGTTCTGCAATGAGAATTGTGGGGCTTTATCACCAGCTTGTAACGTTTTCATTGGGATCCTTTTTTTGTTTGTCTACAACTTTGCCTGTCACATTTAACGAAGTGAACAGGGACATTAGATCAGATTCTAGTGCGTCTACATTTTCATTAGAGGGAAGAGAAACAACAAATTTGCAGCGCATGTTGTCTTTACCCGATGTCTTGTCTTTAAATGTGCGTTGTCTAAATGCGCTTATCATTGCATGACGCTCGGCAAAAAAGCCGGTTACTGCTTTAATCAAGCCGGCTGCGTCTTCTCCGCTAAACTCGACATTAAAAAGATGGGCAAGGTTTTGCTTTTCGTGATGGCTAGTGCGCTTCATCATAGAAAGCAGGTCAAGGCGCTGAAATAGCGCAGGTAAAATACATTCAGCTTTTGTGATAGCGCTTTGCGTTCCTTCTATGATCATGGTCAGCGAGAACTCTTTGCCGTATATGGCTTGCCTGCTATCTAGAATATTGCACTGAGCTTCTGATACCGTCGTTGCAATTTCGCTTAAAATGCCACTTTTGTCTGTCCCCAAGATGGTGACGATAAGTTGGTGTTTCGACATCTACTTCACTTCAATGTTAATAATGTCGGGATGTTAGCACAGAGTTTTTTTATAAGTCAGCGCCTTTTTCTTGCCTTTGAATAAGATATTGTCAAATTCTTGTCATTTTACTTGAGCTATTACTTGTGTTTAAGCACCGACATATTTACCATGTGCGCTCACATTTTTCGGAGAGATTATGTTTACTGGTAGTTACGTAGCACTCGTCACGCCGATGTTCGAAAACGGCGATATTGATTACAAGTCTTTAGAGAAACTTGTGAAGTTTCATGTAGAGCAGGGCACCCACGGTATAGTGTCGGTTGGAACTACTGGTGAGTCAGCAACGCTACCTTTTGATGAACACATCAATGTGGTTAAAGAAACCGTTGCTATGGCATCGGGAGCAATTCCGGTTATTGCCGGCAGTGGCGCAAACTCTACGGCAGAGGCTATTTTTCTTACAGAGCAATTAGGCTCTACAGGTATAGACGGTTTCCTAAGCGTAGTACCTTATTACAATAAGCCTCAACAGGCGGGTATGGTCGCGCACTTTAATGCAATTGCAGACGCTAGTGACTTACCTGTTATTCTTTACAATGTGCCAGGCCGCACCGTAGCCGACATGCTGCCTGAAACGGTGGCTAAATTAGCAACGCACAAAAATATCGTTGGTCTTAAAGATGCGACTGGCAATATTGCACGCCTTAAGGCTACTCAGCCTTTGGTTCCCGATGACTTCGTTTTACTTAGCGGCGATGACGGTTCAAGCTGCGAGTTTATGTGTGAAGGCGGTCATGGCGTTATCTCCGTAACGGCTAACATAGTGCCTAAAGCAATCGCACAAATGTGTGAAGCTGCGCTAGAAAATAATTTTGATAAATGTCGCGATATCGATGAAACCATTAAATTACTTCACAGCGAACTATTTATTGAACCAAATCCTGTAATGCCGAAGTGGGCATTGTATAAAATGGGCATGATGGAAAGCGCAGTTATGCGATTACCTATGGTTTTACCGGAACTATCAAGCCAAAAACGTATCGAAGAACTACTAAAAAAATACGCATTGATTTCTGGTTAATAAGGAACACAGATGAAAAGAACGCTGGCTATAGCAAGTTCAGTAGCGATGGTTGCACTTGCAGGTTGTTCAAGCCAAATAGATAGAAAGACCGCGTCTGGCAGCTACGAATACTTAAAAACTAAAGAACAAGAATCGCTAAAAGTACCTTCTGACTTAGATGCACCTGCTTTTTCTCGTGATTTTGTATTACCTGAGTTAGGTCAAGAGGCCGATTCAAATTTGGTGGGCAAGTCGTTGATGGTTCGCTCGCCAGCATTAGTTTTACCGTTAGTTACGGGTTCTCACATTGAGGAAGGTAAGAGTTCAGCAACCATTTGGTTTGACCAGGTTGACGATAGTCAGCCGCTAAGCCAAGCAATTTGGAACTCGCTTTTAAGTTTCTTAGATGAACAAGGTATTGGTGTAGATAGCTTTAGTCCAGAAGAGAAAGTACTGGTTACTGACTGGATGGTGATAACTAAAGAAGTCGAAGGTCCTTGGTATAGCTTTATAGATGAAGAAAGCGAAATCGGTCGACGTTTTGAATTCAGCTTAGACGTTAAACCTCACGGCCGTAGTGCTGCGCTTACTGTTGAATTAAAGGACTATATGCAAACATTGGGCAACGACGTGATTGCAGAAGTCTCTTCAATGGAAGAACGTCGCGAAGAAGTTGAGGTGTTGAACCAAGTTGTTGGTCACTATGAGTACCAAATTCAGCTAGCAGAGACACGAAGAATTGCTCGTATCCGTCAGGGTATCAATACCGAGATGGGCTTTAATGCCGATGGTGATGCGGCGTATATCGTAGAAGCTAAGTATGATGTAGCGTGGCCAAGAATGCTGTTAGTACTGCGTAAGCTTGGTTTTGACGTTAAAGATTTAGATAAATCAAACGGCCTATTATTTGTCACTTACAATGGTGATCAAGGTAGTTGGTGGGATGGTTTATTCTCAAGCGATAAAGAGTTGCTAAAGAAAGGTGACTATCGTTTGAAAGTTGCAAGAGCGGGTGCAGATCGCACGTCAGTTACCTTCATGAATAATGAAAGTGTACCGTTTGAAGCAAATCAGGTTTCCGACCTTTACAGTGCATTTGCTGAGGTCATGTCAGAAGATAACCTTGATATATAACTGAGACTGAGAATGGAAAAACGCGACGAGCTTTACCGCGGTAAAGCAAAAACTGTTTATTACACTGATGATAGCGATAAACTTATTCTTCACTTTAGAAACGACACTTCGGCGTTTGATGGTGAGAAGATTGAACAGCTAGAACGCAAAGGTGAAGTAAACAACAAGTTTAATCACTTTATTATGACAAAGCTTGAAGAAGCAGGCATTGCAACGCAAGTTGAGGCGCTGGTTTCTGACACTGAGTCTTTGGTTAAGAAGCTCGACATGATCCCTGTTGAGTGTGTGGTGAGAAACTTGTCTGCTGGCTCTTTAGTTCGCAGACTGGGTGTGGAAGAGGGCAAAGAGCTTAACCCACCTATTTTCGAGTTTTTCTTAAAGAATGATGCACTTCACGACCCAATGGTAAATGACTACCATATTTTATCATTTGGTTGGGCAACCGAAGCGCAAATTGCTGAAATGAAAGCATTGACCTTCAAGGTTAACAGTGTTTTGAAAGCACTCTTTGATGACGCGGGTATGTTGCTTGTAGACTATAAACTAGAGTTTGGTGTCGACAAAGATGGCAATATCGTACTAGGTGATGAGTTCACACCAGATGGCTGTCGCTTGTGGGATAAAGAAACCCGTAAAAAGATGGACAAAGACCGCTTTAGACAAGGTTTGGGCTCTGTAGTCGAGACCTATATTGAAGTGGCTGAGCGCTTAGGCTTATCGCTTTAAAACTCTCATCAAGTAATAACTAATGTAAAGAGGACCTTTCGGTCCTCTTTTTCGTTTTTGGCAGTTTGACCTGTCTACGTCGTTGTAAAATATTATCTCTTGCGTTTAAGCATTTACTTTTCGATGCGTTACGGGATAAGTTAGTGTACTGCTGAGCATTTTTGCGTTTAAAACTAGGGAGATTCGGTTTGTTGAAAACCTTTGTATTGGTCGCTATTGCCATGATTGCATTTGCTGCTAATTCGCTACTTTGCCGCATGGCTCTCGCTAACACCGATATAGATCCAGCTAGTTTTACTATCTTACGCTTAGCGAGCGGGGCGATAGCCTTATTCCTTTTGTCTTCTTATTTCCAACGTCGCAAAAGTGAGAGCGTGCCTTCTCAAGGCCTTTTTCATGGCCTAAAAACCAACGCCAGCGTACTCGGTGGCATTTCGTTGTTCGTTTACGCTATCTGCTTTTCATATGCCTATATTTCAATGTCCACGGGAACGGGGGCACTTTTATTATTTGGTGCCGTGCAACTCACTATGATTTCCCTAGGGTTGTTCAATGGCGAGCGATTTAAAAAATGGCAGTGGTTGGGGTTTGTGTTGGCATTTTTAGGCCTTGTTATCTTACTGTTGCCTAGCGCGGCAGCACCGCCTCTTTTAGCAGGCGCGGTTATGGTTTTGGCGGGTATGGCTTGGGGCGTCTATTCGCTTTTGGGTAAAAAAAGTAGCTCAGCCCTTTTATCTACATCGGGTAATTTCGTCTATGCCGCATTTTTCTGTGTTCCTTTGGTTGGTGTGGTTTGCTTCGTGGGCGCAGATAATTTTGTCTTAGACAGCGAGGGTGTTTATTACGCGCTTGCATCAGGGGTGTTTGCATCGGGTTGCGGATACGCTATTTGGTACAGCGCGCTTCCCCTTATCAAATCAACCACCGCCGCGACAGTGCAACTGAGCGTGCCTGTCATAGCATCGCTGATGGGGTGGATCGCGCTTGGTGAGCCACTCACAATGCAGATCCTGGTTGCTTCAATAGCTACGTTGGGTGGCATCTACTTGGTTATAAAAAAATAGCGTTTTATACGCTACGTTTAAAACAGCAAAAGCGTAATTTTCCGCCGTGGCGAAATAGTTCTATAGAGTTTAATGGGGGAGCGTTAACGCATATTTCTAGACTAAAGAGCAATATTTGAATTTTCCAACAGTGCTAACGTAGTAGATCACCAAATAATGGGAACGTAGTAATGAACGCAGAAGATCCAATAACGATAAGAAATCCAGGCAGATTGTTAACGTAAGTGGTCAGCAACGCATGCTTTCGCAAAGAGCCAGTATGTTTGCGGTCGATTACTTGCAAACTGGCGCTCAAAAATCAAAAAGACTCTCTATAGCTGCGATCGAGAAAATGAAGCAAAACCATCAGTTTCTGCTAGCACCACATTTTGAAGCATTATCAAAAGGTCAACCCAGCCCACTTTCTGAAGAACTGTATAACCTCTATTTTATGCCTCCCTCTGATGTAGATAAGAAAATAAAGTTATTTGAAGGCGAGATAAGGGCCGCACTTTCAGAAAATGGTAATGTTGGCGCTGTCCAGTTTTCTAACGGAAGTTTGATGTTTTTACAACTCGCAGAAAGCGACCTGCTAACACCGTTACACAACATTGTTGGGCAATATGAAAAAGAGAGTTTGGAAAAAGTAAACGACCTTAGAAATGCACAAAACGTAGTGTTGGGCATCATTATTCTCACCATATTAGTTGAAGCGTTTTTCATATTTCGTCCAATGGTGGCAAAGGTAAGTCGTTTTGCCACTAAGCTCCAGCGAGACGCTAATTTTGATTACCTATCTGGTTTACTAAATCGACGGGCATTTCAGATTGTTTCCCAACAAGCAATAGCGGCTAGTCACCGCTACAAGCGATCGCTGTCAGTGGTGATGATCGATATCGATTTTTTTAAACGTATCAACGACACTCACGGCCACGACATGGGTGATAAAGCGATTAAACACGTAGCAAAAATTTTGAAAATGTCTTCGCGTAATGCAGATTGCGTAGCGCGCATTGGCGGTGAGGAATTCGTACTTTTATTGCCTGATACCGACCGCGCAGGCGCCTTCAAGTTAGCTGAAAAGTTAAGAGATCGAATAAGTAAAAACCCTCTAGATGTGAACGGGAAGTTTATTGATATCACTGTTAGTGCGGGTGTATCTTATGTAAAAGAACATCATGACACTATTGAGTCAGCACTATCGGAAGCCGATGAGGCATTATATAAAGCCAAAGAGAGCGGCAGAAATAATGTCCAACTGGCTTAACCACGCTATTGAAAGCGTGTTGCACAATGTGCGCAATTCGACCGTGTTGGATTTAGGAGTGAGTTGTGCGCACACCCCCGACTATTGTAAATGAACATGAGAGGCTAGCCGCACTCAACAAACTGAGAGTGCTCGATACCCCACCAGAAGAGCGCTTTGACCGTATTACTCGACTAGCGAGTAGCATTTTTGATTGTAGATTCGCATCGGTCACATTTGTCGATGACAGTAGGCAGTGGTTTAAGTCGGCTATTAATCTCGATATGACTGAAACAGAAAGGGATGTCGCCTTTTGTGCCCATGCTATAGCGCAGGACAAAACCTTAGTCGTTCCAGATACTCAAGAGGACCCTCGCTTCAAAAGTAATCCTTTTGTGGTTGGTCATCCTCACATTCGTTTTTACGCGGGTGTTAGGCTGATGGTAGAGGGGTTTGCGGTGGGAACGCTATGTGTGTCGGATAATAATCCAAAAATATTCAATTGCGTTCAAATACAGCAATTAGAGCAGCTTGCAAAGCTTGTAGAGTCGGAACTACAGCGACAAGAATTCAATGATCTCTCAACTCAGTTGGAAGAGTACCAATTTAAGCTAGCTCAAACACAAAAAATCACCCGTGTGAGGAGCGCTATTTTAGAGAAAGTGGTAAATGCAGAGTCATTGCATACCGTGCTCCACGACATTGTGAATGCTATAGAGGCCGAATACACAGATCAAATTTGCAGTATCCTGCTATTAGAAGATGGCAAGCTGAAAAAGGGTGCTGCGCCTTCTTTACCCGACTTTTATAACGACGCTATCGATGGCGTTGAGTTTGGTGTAGGCAGGGGATCATGTGGAAATACAGCCGCGACGAACTTACCGACCATTGTTGAAGATATCAGTACGCACCCCTTTTGGACCGATTGGGAAGATTTAGCATTGCGCGCTGGTGTATGCTCTTGTTGGTCACAACCAATACAAGGAGCTAATGGTGACGCTATTGGTACTTTTGCAATTTATCATAGAGAAAAAGCAGTACCAACAGCGGAAGAAATGCGCTTAATCGAGCAGTTCGCGCATATCGCTAGCATCGCTATTGAAAGAGAGCTGGCGAATCAACTTATATGGAAGCAAGCCAACTTTGATTCTTTGACAGGACTTCCTAACCGAAACCTTATGTTGGATCACTTACAGTTAGCCATTAAGGCTGCCGATAGAGAGAGCGATAAGGTAGCGGTGATATTCTTGGACCTTGATAATTTCAAAGATATTAATGACACGCTTGGTCACGATATAGGTGATAAGCTTTTAATTGAGTGCGCCAGAAGAATAAAGCAGTGTTTGCGTTCAGATGACACCGTTTCCCGATTAGGCGGTGACGAATTTGTCATTATCCTAAACGGCATTAAAGGCCTAAGTTCTATAGAACTGGTCGTACAAAAGCTACTTGGCGAGATCGTAAAACCTTATAGTTTAGAGCTGGAACGTGTGCATACTAGCGCGAGCCTAGGTGTCACCTTATATCCGGACGATGCAAAAGATGTCAAAGGCCTGTTAAAGAATGCCGACCAAGCGATGTACGGTGCTAAAGATCTAGGTAAAAACAACTATCAGTATTATACCCACGACATGCAAACTGCAGCAATCAAGAGAATGACCTTGTTGAATGATTTGCGCTATGCAGTTAAGAACAAAGAATTGTTTATTGAGTACCAGCCAATTGCATGTTTCAGCAGCCAGAAAGTGATGAAAGCTGAAGCGTTACTTCGATGGCAGCATCCCACGAAGGGGAGAATTACACCAGATGAATTTATTCCACTTGCGGAAGAATCTGGACTCATCATTGATATCAGTAATTGGGTATTTAATGAAGTCTGTGCCAATATCAAACAATGGAAAGCCCAAAACCGTCAAGAGCTGCAGGTGAGTATTAATACGTCACCTAGCCACTACTTCAATTTAGAATCTAATATAACTCAATGGTTAAACCTGCTTTTAGACCAGAAGATCTCTGCGCGTTCTATACTTCTTGAAGTCACGGAAAACTTATTAATGGAAGCCAATGAGATGGTGTCCAAGAAGCTTTTCCAGTTTAGGCAAGCAGGCGTTGATATCGCGTTGGATGATTTTGGTACAGGTTACAGCTCTATTTCTTATTTAAAGCGCTTTCCTACAGACTTTATCAAGATTGACAGGAGCTTTGTGAAGTCGATGACTGACGTTAGCAATGATAAGGTGCTGTGCGAAGCCATTATTGTGATGGCGAATAAACTCGGAATAAAGGTAGTAGCGGAAGGTGTCGAGACACAAGAACAATACGATATTCTAAAAAGCATGGGCTGTGATTATGCGCAGGGTTATTTCATTGCAAAACCGCTCAGCAAATCAGACTTTGAGTCCTTTTGGGAGAGGCACTAGCGCAACTTTGCCGCGCTAGTGCTTAATTTAATCGGGCTTAAGACAGCGTTGCTAAGGCTTTTCCAGAGTATTGCTCTAGTTCGTTGGTGCGGTTTTCTTTTATTTTGTTTGCCCAGTTCGGATCTTGTAGTAGCGCTCTTCCTACAGCAACCAGATCAAATTCGCCAGCGTCTAAACGTTCAAGTAAATCATCGACTGAGCGAGTGCTGGAATCTTGCCCTTTGAATGCGCCGAAGAAGTCGTCATTGAGCCCAACTGACCCTACCGTTATGGTGGGCTTGCCAGTTAATTTTTTCGTCCAGCCTGCAAGGTTTAAATCACTGCCTTCAAATTCGTTTTCCCAATAGCGGCGCTGAGAACAATGAAAAACATCTACTCCAGCTTCACTTAGCGGCAGAAGAAACTGTTCTAGTTCTTGGGGCGTGTGCGCTAAACGAGCGGTGTAATCTTGTTGTTTCCACTGCGAATAGCGCAGTACGATCGGAAAATCGGGACCGGTTGCATCACGTATGGCTTTAATTATTTCAACCGCAAATCGTCCACGATTTTCCATGTTACCGCCCCAACTGTCAGTTCGCTGGTTTGTGCCTTCCCAGAAGAACTGGTCGATTAGATAACCATGAGCACCGTGAATCTCAATTCCATCCATACCAATAGTTTTGGCATCTGCTGCTGCTTGTGCAAAGGCAGTAATCACGGATTCAATGTGTTCAACGGTCATAGGTTCAGCGCCCTGTTTTCCTGGTTTGAATAAACCTGAAGGCCCTGCACTTGGAAGTTCAGGATAAGGCGCTTTTTCCGCTACCCTCGCCATACCCACGTGCCATAGTTGAGGCATAATTTTCCCACCGACACTGTGAACTTCATCTACCACATTTTTCCAACCGGCTAGCGCTTCATCGCCATGGAATTGAGGGATATTTGCATCCATCGTAGCTACTTTATCGTTTACTGTAGTGCCCTCGGTGATAATCAAACCTGTGCCACCTTGAGCTCGGCGTTTATAGTAACCAGCTACATCGTTGGTAGGTACGCCGTTAGGCGAAAATTGACGAGTCATGGGGGCCATAACAATTCGGTTGGTTAACGATAAGTTGCCCTTTGAGTAAGGCTTAAACAGTGCGTTAGCTGCCATTTTTTGTTCCTGATTTCTTTATTGCAATTGGGGCCGTTTGTACTTTCATCATAGAAAATGAAACGCCGCCATTATTATAGAAGTGTTAAACAAGTCATTAAGTTGGGGATTGTTGAGTCTTGATGTACAACAAAGAATAACTGGCTCTAGTATATCCTGCGTGATGTGTTGCAGGAGTAACATGATGGCTACCCAACTAAAAAACTATGGTTGATTCCAGATACTACTGTCGAGTGAGGGCAAGTCAATTTTCAAATGTTGATAGTAAGCCATAAGTAAAAGTGAGCTAAGAGCTCCATATCAGAAGCTCTCTTTCAGATATGAGCAGGCTTAATCTAAAATCTCTACAATTTCCCTTGTGGCTTGAATAAGGCGTACCACTTTGTTTTCAATGCGAACTGTTACTAACCCGTCTCCTCCCAAAGGCACAATGATGCGGGCATGGTTGTAAATATCACGATCTAAACGATTTCCAACGGCTAGCTTTTTTTCCCAACCCGGCGGTAATTCACCTGTTCGTTCATACTTCTTCTCTATACCCGGAGGGAGTGATTTATCTTTATGAGGGTTAGGGTTGGCGCAAGCAGGTAAACTATTTGCTGCTAGTACGGTTGTTATTCCGATAATAGGTAGAACTTTCATTGTTAACCTCGCAAATTACGTGAAAGCGATGCCCCATTTTGATGTAATTATCTACGCAAACTATTGCGATAGTGCTTTGAACAAAAGGGCATGTAGACTCTGCATTAAAATAACTGTTTTTAGACAATCAGCAATTAAAAATAGAGAAGTCTACAAGGTGTATACGAAAATCATACCAGGCCGAGTCTACATGCTAAAAAAATCTAAAATTAGGCGTGCGGTGTGTTAACGTTAAAACGTTTATAATTGCTAACGAGCAAGAAAAACGATAGTTGAGTCTAAAACAAAGAACGTGACATTTTATAAGTGACGAATGAAGGATGACAATGAGTGATATTGCATTTACCCGTGAGGAAAAAGACGCGCTAGTCGCTAAACTGCAACGATATTTTGATGATGAATTAAGCGTGGAACTTGGTCAATTTGACGGAGAATTTCTTCTGGACTTCATTAGTAAAGAAATGGGCGCATCGTTTTATAATAAAGGCGTAAACGACGCGAGAGCCGTTGTAGCATCTCGCTTACAGGTCATTGATGAAGAATTGTATGCCATCGAAAAAGTACTTTAAATTCAGAAATAAATTAAGCCTGCATTTGCAGGCTTAGTCATTAGATGGCCAATCAATACCATTACGTTAGAAATGAGCTGTATTAGAGTTCCTGACGGGTAGGTCTGATGATCATTTCGTTTATGTCTACGTCGCCAGGCTGCTCTATGGCAAACGTTACTGCACGTGCAATAGCATCTGCATCGATAGCATCGTCATACATATCATCTGCCATTTGCTTTGAGTCTTTGTGAGAAATGTGGTCAGTAAGTTCTGTCGCCACTGCACCAGGTGAGATGTTGGTAGAGCGAATTTCACCATTTGACTCCCTGCGAATGCCTTCACTTATTGCTTTAACAGCGAATTTAGTTGCGCAATAAACCGTTGCTCCAGGGAACACAACATGACCTGCCACAGAGGAAAGATTGATAATATGCCCGCTTTTTTGCTCTCGCATTTGTCCTAATACAGCTGCTACTCCATACATAACGCCTTTTATGTTTACATCTATCATCTGATCCCACTCGTCAACTTTCATCTCGTCAAGCGGAGCGAGTGGCATAAGACCAGCATTGTTGACGAGCACGTCAATACGCCCATAGGCATCTATGGCCGCTTTCGCAAGCGCCTTGACGTCATCCTTTTTCGTGACATCTACCGTTTGATAAGTAGCTTGGCCACCTGAAGATTCAATTTCATCTACAAGTTTTTTAAGACGGTCTTCACGGCGGGCGCCCAACACTAATTTAGCACCTTTATCCGCAAGCATTTTCGCCGTTGCTTCTCCAAGCCCGCTACTTGCACCTGTAATGATGACAACTTTTCCAGAAACTTCGCTCATAACATTATCCTTACGTTTGATTAGTGTTAAGTTGCTACGTAAAACTATTGAAGTGGATTACTCTAACGCGCAGAAACACTGTGAGAGTGATAGTGAGAGCGATGAATGAAAATTTTACAGCGGTACTTTTATTTTTAGCGGGCATTTAGCCACGCAACAACAAGGAAGAATTTCATCGTCGTCAATGAAGGCGAGGGGATCTGTGGTGTACTCAACTTCGCCTTCAATTAGCTTTGTGCGGCATGCACCACAAAAGCCTTCACGACAATGGTAGTGAATATGAACGTCCGCTGCTTCAAGGGCGTTTAAGATAGTGGAATCAGAAGGGGAAATAATCGCCCCCACATCGACAACGTCGATGCGGAGTGATTTATCGTTGCTGCTCATTAAGCTGTAGTTTTACAGCTCAAAATCAGCAAAGTCGTCTTCGCTCACGGCAGAGTCGATTTGACCAACAAGATAAGAGCTGATTTCAGACTCTTGAGGTGCCACTTGCACGTTGTCTGAATTCAAATAGTTATTCATCCATGGAAGTGGATTACTGCTTATCTCGAACGGGGTGTCTAGACCAATAGCAGACATACGTTGATTCGCAATGTACTCAACGTACTGGCAAAGAATTTCTTTATTCAAACCAATCATTGAGCCGTTTTGGAACAAGTAGTCAGCCCACTGCTTTTCTTGCTCGACAGCGTTCATGAAGATAGCACGCGCTTCTTCTTTACATTCTTCTGCAATTTGCGCCATTTCAGGGTCATCTTTACCCTTAGCCCACAAATTAAGGATATGCTGTGTTGAAGATAAGTGTAGATTCTCGTCACGGGCAATCAAACGAATAATCTTAGAATTACCTTCCATCAGCTTCCGTTCAGCGAAAGCGAATGTGCAGGCAAAAGACACGTAGAAACGGATTGCTTCCAGTGCGTTCACTGAGTTCATGCATAGGTAAAGCTTCTTCTTAAGCTCATACATGTTGATAGTGTGTGCAACACCATTCACTGTATGTACGCCTTCACCCTGTGTCTGCCAAAGCTGAGTGGCGAAAATGAGATCATCGTAATATTTAGAAATATCAGCAGCACGTCGCTTAATTTCGTCATTCACTACGATATCTTCGAATATTTCGCTTGGGTCTGAGAACAAGTTTCTCAAAATATGGGTATACGAACGTGAGTGAATAGTCTCGAAGAAAGACCATGTTTCAACCCAAGTTTCTAACTCTGGTAGTGAAATAATAGGCAAGAACGCGATGTTCGGGCTACGGCCTTGCACCGAATCTAACAGGGTTTGGTACTTAAGGTTTGAAATAAAGATGTGCTTTTCTGGGTCGGTCAATTTTTGGAAATCAACACGGTCGCGAGAAACGTCAACTTCTTCAGGGCGCCAAAAAAAGCTAATTTGCTTCTCAATAAGCTTTTCGAATATGGCATGCTTTTGCTGGTCGTAGCGTGCAACGTTTACGGGGTTACCGAAAAACATCGGCTCGATCAATGGATTAGTACTTTGCTGATTAAACGTAGTGTATTTCATGATGGCCTAACTAAAAACTTAATGATTAACGCGTATTATTGTTTGTGTTCTTGCTGCGAAACGTTAATGGCAAATGCAGTTAACTCCTTTTATGCATTTGCCATTTAAACAGGGGGCGTGTTCTAAATCTTACACGCACCACCTGCACAATCATCATCTTCCTCTACAACCACTTCTTCTTGACGTGGCATAGGCTCGCTCGCTTTAGCATCGAGAGCAGATGTGTCTGACGCGCCGTCGCGCGTGTTATGATAGTAAAGTGTTTTAACACCCAGTTTATACGTAGTAAGAAGGTCCTTAAGAAGAAGCTTCATTGGTACCTTGTTACCTTCGTAACGGCTTGGATCGTAGTTGGTATTCGCTGAGATAGTTTGGTCGATAAACTTCTGCATGATACCAACAAGTTGTAGGTAACCATCGTTTGAAGGAATATCCCAAAGTAGCTCGTATTGGTCTCTTAGCGTTTCGTACTCAGGTACAACTTGCTTAAGAACACCATCTTTGCTCGACTTAATGCTGATAAAACCACGCGGTGGTTCAATGCCGTTTGTCGCGTTAGAAATCTGAGAAGACGTCTCTGACGGCATTAATGCTGACAGCGTAGAGTTACGCAAACCGTGAGTTTTAATTTCTTCACGAAGTGCATCCCAGTCGTAGTGAAGTGGTTCATTACATACGCTATCAAGATCTTTCTTATAGCTATCAATTGGCATGATGCCTTGAGAATAGGTGGTTTCGTTAAACTTAGGACACGCACCTTTTTCTTTAGCAAGATTGTTCGACGCTTTTAATAGGTAATACTGCATTGCTTCGAACGTGCGGTGAACTAGACCGTTCGCGCTGTGATCAGAATATTTAACGCCATTTTTAGCAAGGTAGTATGCAAAGTTGATAACACCAACACCCAGCGTACGACGTCCCATCGTTGCGTTATATGCAGCAGGAACTGGGTAGTCCTGGTAGTCAAGCAGGTTATCTAGCGCACGTACTGCAAGGTCAGACAGCTCTTCAAACTCGTCCAGTGACTTAATCGCACCTAAGTTAAACGCTGAAAGCGTACATAGTGCAATTTCACCATTCTCATCATTAACGTGCTGAAGCGGCTTAGTAGGTAGCGCAATTTCAAGGCACAGGTTGCTCTGACGAACTGGCGCAACTTCTGGGTTAAACGGGCTGTGCGTATTACAGTGGTCAACGTTTTGTAGGTAAATACGACCTGTGCTTGCACGCTCTTGCATGAACAAGCTGAATAGCTCCATCGCTTTAATTTGCTTCTTACGGATGCTGTCGTCGTTTTCGTATTTAACGTATAGCTCTTCAAACTTCTCTTGGTCAGCGAAGAAGGCATCGTAAAGACCTGGAACGTCAGACGGGCTAAATAGTGAGATATAGCCGTCTTTCATCATGCGCTGGTACATTAGTTTGTTGAACTGAACGCCGTAATCTAGGTGACGTACACGGTTTTCTTCAACACCACGGTTGTTCTTAAGCACTAACAGTGATTCAACTTCCATATGCCAGATAGGGTAGAACAGCGTAGCAGCGCCACCACGAACACCACCCTGTGAACAGCTTTTAACGGCTGTTTGGAAGTATTTGTAGAACGGAATACAACCCGTATGGAATGCTTCACCGCCGCGAATAGGGCTACCTAGTGCGCGAATACGGCCTGCATTTACACCGATACCAGCACGCTGGCTTACGTATTTAACAATGGCACTTGCCGTTGCATTGATTGAGTCTAAGCTGTCGCCGGTTTCGATAAGTACACATGAGCTAAACTGGCGAGTAGGCGTACGTACGCCAGCCATAATAGGTGTAGGCAATGACAGCTTGAATGTTGAAGCGGCATCATAGAAGCGGCGGATGTAGTCCATACGCGTCGCTTTATCGTAATTTGCGAAAAGGCATGCCGCCACTAAGATATATAGGAACTGTGCACTTTCGTAGATTTCACCTGTAACTCGGTTTTGAACCAGGTATTTACCTTCGAGCTGTTTAACTGCAGCGTAGCTGAAGTTCATGTCTCGCCAATGGTCGATATACGAGTCCATTTCAGCGAATTCTTCAGGCGTGTAGTCTTCAAGCAGGTGCTTATCGTATTTGCCCATATCAACCATTTTACCTACATGCTCAAGTAGGGCAGGCGGCTCAAATTGACCATAGGCTTTTTTGCGAAGGTGGAAAATGGCCAAGCGCGCAGCTAGGTATTGATAATCTGGCGCATCGGTAGAAATAAGATCTGCCGCTGATTTGATCAGGGTTTCATGGATCTCGCTAGTATTGATACCGTCATAAAACTGGATTTGTGCCTTGATTTCAACTTGTGAAACTGAAACGTTTTTAAGTCCTTTGGCTGCCCATGTCACGACTTTGTGGATTTTCTCTAAGTCGATGGACTCTTTTTCACCGTTGCGTTTGGTGACTAATAAGTTGTTGTTCATGTTACTGGCCGTTTGTCTGTTAGCGCTTGATGCGTGGGCTATGTAATGCCCATTTTCATTTTTAATTTATTGAGTGTGAGTGAGATTATCACCATTGGCTCACGCCAGATAACAACACACACGAAAGCGGCCTAAACCAATACCGAAAGTACAAAGTAGAGACTGCTCATTTAATTTTTTCACTGCATTTATATTTTCAGCGAGGTTGATGTCACACACTGCATATGGCATTGCCATAATCTCGTTAGCGATCTGTGCGATCCCAGAAAATCTGCATTGGGATCACGTGCTGAATTAAACACAAGATAGTGAGGTTTTAGTCTTAATGCAACCCAATATCTGGTGGTATTTCAAGCACTCAATCTGGCATGAAATTTATGTTAGTAACAACTAACTTTTTAGCGTTCTACAAGCGTAAAATATCTGGATTGCAAGCATTTTTAATTATTTCTTCGACATAAAAATTAATTTATTCTTAGAAAATAGTTTTTATATAAACACGATATATGGTGTTTAAAATATCGCCGCAACCCAATATATAGTGTTAAATTAATTTTGCGCTACTGTATATAGTAAGTAGTTAACGTCGACATTATTCGCAGAGAGATAAAAGCCTTGAGAAATTGGGTCCATGTGTAGACCTGTCATATCTCGAGGCAGCAAACCAGCATGATCGGTCATCGCCATAAGTTCAGATGGTTTGATGAACTTACTGTGATCATGGGTGCCTTTTGGAACCAGTTTAAGGATATATTCCGCTCCTACGATCCCCATCAGATACGACTTTAGGTTTCGGTTAAGCGTAGAAAAGAAAACATGGCCACCAGGCTTAACCAACTTAGCACAGGCCAGTACAACAGAAGCCGGGTCGGGTACATGCTCTAACATTTCCATACAGGTTACCACGTCGAACTGTCCTGCATTTGCTTCTGCGAATGCTTCGGCAGTTGAACATACGTAGTCAACTTTTACCCCTGATTCTAAACCGTGCAGCTTCGCTACTTCTAACGAGGCTTCTGCCATATCTAAACCTGTTACCGTCGCGCCTGCACGCGCCATAGATTCTGCTAAAATACCGCCACCACAGCCAATATCGACGACTTTTTTGTCAAACAGGCCTTCACTGTGTTGATTAATGAAGTCTAAGCGAAGTGGGTTAATAAGGTGCAATGGCTTAAATTCGCCTTCTGGATCCCACCAGCGTGAAGCGAGTTCAGAGAACTTATTGATTTCTTGTTGATCGACGTTCGTCATGAGTAAAACAATCCTTAATCTATCTCTTTTTAAGATATCGTAAATCGAGGTTGTGTTTCACTGTTTTTAAACAGAAATAGACAAATTATAAGAAGGGTCGAACGAAAAATAATCGCTTGCCTTTTAGTTGATTAATAAGCGTAATTAAGCGCTACATAATTCTGTCATCAAGTGGTACACTCGAAGCACGATTATGACCCACATAATAATAACAGTGCGCTCCCACGCCTTGTTTTCACAATGATGTGAAGCGAAGTGCTGGATAACGCAGAACAAACCAAGATAAAGGGATTAAGCAGTTTATGTCTGATAACGCTAAAGAAATCCTCCCCGTTAATATTGAGGAAGAGTTAAAGAACTCTTACCTTGATTACGCGATGAGCGTTATTGTCGGGCGAGCCTTGCCTGACGTAAGAGATGGCTTGAAGCCAGTGCACCGTCGTGTGCTGTTCGCAATGAACGAACTGAAAAACGACTTTAACAAGCCATACAAAAAATCTGCCCGTGTGGTAGGTGACGTAATTGGTAAATATCACCCTCACGGTGACTCTGCAGTTTACGACACTATTGTTCGTATGGCCCAACCGTTCTCACTTCGCTATATGCTAGTAGACGGTCAAGGTAACTTCGGATCGGTAGACGGCGACTCTGCTGCTGCGATGCGTTATACCGAAGTTCGCATGGCTAAAATTGCGCACGAGTTACTTGCCGATTTAGATAAAGAGACCGTAGATTTCGTACCTAACTACGATGGTACAGAGCATATTCCTGAAGTATTACCAACGAAGGTGCCTAACCTTCTTGTTAACGGCTCATCGGGTATCGCGGTTGGTATGGCGACGAATATTCCGCCACATAACCTCACCGAAGTGATCAACGGCTGCGTAGCGTTAATTCAAGATCCGTCTATTACCATCGACGACTTGATGACACACATCCCAGGTCCAGATTTCCCAACGGCAGCTATGATCAGTGGGCGCAAGGGAATTGAAGATGCGTATCGCACAGGTCGCGGTAAAATTTATCTTCGTGCTAAGGCGGAAATTGAAACTGACAGCAACGGTAAAGAAACCATTGTTGTTAACGAGATCCCTTACCAGGTTAACAAAGCGCGTCTTATTGAAAAGATTGCTGAACTGGTAAAAGAAAAGCGCATCGAAGGCGTTTCTGCACTGCGAGACGAGTCTGATAAAGACGGTATGCGCATTGTTATCGAAGTTAAACGCAACGAATCTGCCGAAGTCCTACTTAATCATTTATACGCGAATACCCAGCTTCAAACGGTATTCGGTATTAACATGGTTGCGCTTGATAACGGTCAGCCTAAGGTATTCAACCTTAAAGAAACGCTAGAATGCTTTATTCTTCACCGCCGTGAAGTAGTAACACGTCGTACGGTTTTTGAATTACGTAAAGCCCGTGACCGCGCTCACATTCTTGAAGGTTTGGCGATAGCGCTTGCGAACATCGACCCGATTATCGAGTTGATTAAAGCGTCACAAAGCCCAGCAGACGCCAAGAAATCGCTTGTAGCACAAGGTTGGGACTTAGGTGATGTAGCGCAAATGCTTGAGCGCGCAGGCGATGACGCTGCACGCCCTGATTGGCTAATGCCAGAATTTGGTATTCGCGACGGCAAGTACTACCTGACAGAACAGCAAGCGCAAGCTATTCTTGACCTTCGCTTACACAAGCTAACAGGTCTTGAGCACGAGAAAATTCTAGAAGAGTATAAGCAACTTCTAGAGATCATCGCAGAACTTCTTCACATCCTAAACAGCCCAGAGCGTTTGATGGAAGTGATTCAAGAAGAACTTGAAAAAGTACGTGATGAATTTGGTGATGAGCGTCGTACTGAAATTACGGCAGCAAGTCACGATATTGATATTGAAGATCTTATAGAGCAAGAAGATGTTGTAGTAACGCTTTCTCGCGAAGGTTATGTGAAATATCAAAAACTTACAGACTACGAAGCACAGCGTCGTGGTGGCCGTGGTAAATCAGCAACCAAGATGAAAGATGAAGATTTCATCGAAAGATTATTGGTAGCTAATACCCACGATCACATACTTTGCTTCTCAACCCGTGGTCGCTTGTACTGGTTGAAAGTATATCAGTTGCCGTTTGCTAGCCGTAACGCGCGCGGACGCCCAATTGTTAACATCCTACCGCTTGAAGAAAACGAACGTATTACTGCTATTCTTCCTATTAAAGAGTTTGAAGAAGGCAAGTTTGTACTGATGGCGACGGCAAACGGTACGGTTAAAAAGACTGACCTGAGCCTATATTCTCGCCCACGTTCAAGCGGTATTATCGCCGTTAACCTGAACGAAGGTGATGAGCTGATTGGTGTTGATATCACTCACGGTGATGACGACATAATGTTGTTCTCTGATGCAGGTAAAGTGGTTCGCTTCAACGAGAAGCTTCGCGACAGCGAAACCGGTGAAGTTAAGCGTGACCCAGAGACGGGTGAAGAGCTTCTGGCACTTCGTCCTATGGGAAGAACAGCCACAGGTGTTCGCGGTATTCGTCTGCAAGATGGTCAAAAAGTGGTATCACTTATTGTTCCTAAAGGCGACGGCCCAATCCTGACAGCAACAGAGAATGGTTTCGGTAAGCGTACTCCGCTTGAAGATTACCCTGCGAAGAGCCGTGCGACACAAGGTGTTGTGTCAATCAAGGTGTCTGAGCGTAACGGTAAAGTGGTTGGCGCTGTACAGGTAGACGAAAACAATGAAATCATGCTTATTAGTGACCAAGGTACACTGGTTCGTACCCGTGTAGGCGAAGTGTCAGTAGTAGGCCGTAACACACAGGGCGTTCGCTTAATACGTACAGTAGAAGGTGAGCACGTTGTAGGGTTACAACGCATTGAAGAAGTGGAAGAGTTACAAGAATTCGACGAAGACGGTAACCTAATCATTTCAGACGATGCGCCAGAACAAGCAGAAACTGCTGTTCAAGAGCAAGAGAACACCGCAGAAGACGGTGACGGCTCAACGACAGAAGAGTAGGGATAGAGCGCAGGTATTCATACTTGCGCATTATCAGTGTTCTTTCAAACAAGCGGCTTAAGCCGCTTGTTTACCTAATAGACCCGCAAAACGTTCAAAACAAAGCGAGTTAAACGGTAATTATCTACAGGTGTTGAAAAACGCGATGAAAGAGGTTTTTAATTTTAGTGCTGGCCCGGCTATGCTTCCAAAAGAAGTCATGGAAAAAGCACAATCAGAATTTACAAATTGGCGCGATCTAGGCTGCTCTGTAATGGAAGTAAGCCATCGTGGTAAAGACTTCATTGAAATAGCGGCAAAAGCTGAGCAAGATTTGCGAGATTTATTGTCCATTCCTTCCAACTACCATGTGCTGTTCACGCACGGTGGTGGGCGTGGGCAATTTGCCGCTGTACCACTCAACTTATCCAACGCTAACGATACCAGTCTTCACCTAGTCAGCGGTTCTTGGTCTAAAGGTGCCGTTGACGAAGCAAACAAATACAACTACGCCAAAGTGGTGGGTGAAGTGTCTGAAAAAGACGGCTGTCACTACGTTGCGCAGCCTCAGTTGAGCGATATTGATCAATCTGCCGCGTATTACCATTTCTGTCCAAATGAAACCGTTGACGGAATCGCTTTCGATTGGCTACCAGAGTCGGGCAAGGTTCCGCTGGTTTCTGATATGTCTTCGACTATATTGTCTCAGCCGTTAGATGTAGCAAAACATGGCGTTATATACGCTGGCGCACAAAAGAATATCGGCCCAAGCGGCTTATCAGTTGTTATTGTTCGCGAAGATTTGGTTGGCAAAGCACGTAAAGAAACGCCCTCTATCTTCGATTATGCACTAGCGGCAAAGTCTGACTCTATGTACAACACACCGCCAACGTTCTCTTGGTACTTAGCGGGGCTTGTATTTGAATGGCTTAAAGATATGGGCGGCGTTGACGCTATGGCTAAACGCAATGCTGAAAAAGCGGCGTTATTGTATTCAGCTATCGACAGCTCTGACTTCTATTCAAGTAAAGTTCACCCAGACAACCGTTCAAAAATGAACGTGCCGTTTCATTTAGCCAATGCTGAACTTGACGGATTGTTCCTTAAACAGTCACAAGAAGCAGGGTTACTTGCTCTTAAAGGGCATCGTTCAGTAGGGGGCATGCGTGCCAGTATTTATAATGCAATGCCAGTAGAGGGCATTGTTGCGCTAGTTGAATTTATGCGCGAATTTGAAAGAGTGAATGGATAAAATGGAGCAGTTAACATTAGACCCGATTGCAAAAGTATCGGGAGAGGTCAATGTACCTGGCTCAAAAAGTCTGTCTAACCGCGCACTACTACTAGCCGCGTTAGCTGAAGGTGAAACTGAATTAACTAACTTGCTTGATAGCGAAGATATTGAGCATATGCTCAATGCTCTTACTAAGTTAGGTGTTAGTTATCGCTTAAGCGAAGATAAAACGCAATGCGTTGTACAAGGTAACGGAGGCGCATTCAACGTAGCTGAGCCTCTTGAGCTTTTCTTAGGTAATGCCGGTACCGCAATGCGTCCTTTATGCGCGGCACTCGCTGCTAGTAATGTCGACACAGTACTTACTGGTGAACCACGCATGGAAGAGCGTCCAATTGGTGATTTAGTGGATGCGCTGCGCGAAGCTGATGCTGACGTCACCTACCTTAAAAACGAAGGCTACCCGCCGCTTCAAATTAAAGGTAAAACTTTAAACGGTGGCGAAATGTCGGTGGACGGCAGTGTATCTAGCCAATTCTTGACTGCGCTTTTAATGGCTGCGCCATTATTTTCAGGTGATGTGACTATTCGTATAAAAGGTGAGTTGGTCTCTAAGCCTTATATTGATATCACGCTAGATACCATGGAAAAGTTTGGCGTTACTGTTGAAAACGACAACTACCAAACATTTACGGTTTCTGGTGACGCCAAGTACATTGCGCCGGGTAAATTTATGGTTGAAGGCGATGCATCATCAGCATCTTACTTCCTTGCAGCCGGTGCCATTAAAGGTGGAACAGTACGCGTAACCGGAATTGGCCAAAACAGCATTCAAGGTGACATTCGTTTTGCTGATGTGCTTGAGGCGATGGGTGCAACGGTGGTTTGGAACGATGAGTATGTTGAAATAACGGGTGCGCCGCTTAAAGGCGTGAACATGGATATGAACCATATTCCAGATGCGGCCATGACCATCGCGACTACGGCATTGTTTGCTGAAGGTCCAACTACCATGACTAATATTTATAACTGGCGTGTTAAGGAAACAGACCGTCTTGCGGCTATGGCCACCGAGCTTCAAAAGTTGGGTGCGAAAGTGGAAGAAGGGCATGACTATATTAAAGTGTGGCCGACTGACTCGCTAAAACATGCTGAGATAGACACGTATAACGACCATCGCATTGCCATGTGCTTCTCGCTTGTTGCGTTAAGCGATACTCCGGTAACAATAAACGACCCGGGCTGCACGCGCAAAACGTTCCCAGACTACTTTACCCGCTTTAAAACACTGTATAGCGCGTAAAGGCTCAAAAAATATTCCTCATAAATAATGGTAGGCAATGCCGGTAATCGCCTTACTTGCCCCATTGATCTGAATCAGGTTTAACCTGATGTTCAATGCCGCCAATTAGAGGCGGCATTGCTTATCTCTCACTAAAGCGTATAATTGCGCGCGATTTTTAGTAATTTAAACGATGGAGCAGGTATGCATTCCACACCCGTAGTCACGGTTGACGGTCCTAGTGGTGCTGGTAAAGGTACGTTAAGTAGCTTGCTGGCAAAGAAATTAGGGTGGCACTTTCTAGATAGCGGCGCAATTTACCGCGTATTAGCAGTTGCTGCACTTCACCACGACCTTCCGTGTGATGATGAAGAATGTGTTGTTCCTCTAGCAACCGGTCTTGATGTTAGTTTCGAGACGAATGGCGATAGCACTCGCATAATCTTAGAAGGCGAAGACGTAACTGACGATATTCGCACCGAAGAAGTTGGCGCCGTGGCGTCAAAAGTTGCGGCATTACCCCGGGTTCGCGAAGCACTACTTCGCAGACAGCGTGCTTTCCAACAAGATCCTGGTCTTGTTGCCGACGGTCGCGACATGGGTACAGTGGTATTTCCCGAAGCGCCTGTAAAGATTTTCCTTACAGCAAGCGCAGAAGCCCGTGCAGAACGCCGCTATAGCCAGTTGAAAGCAAAGGGCATGGATGTTAATATTGCGCGCCTTTTAACCGATATCAAGGCAAGAGACGAGCGCGATACACAGCGTGCAGTGGCTCCTTTGGTACCGGCACAAGATGCAGTAATTATAGATTCAACGGACTTGGATATTGACCAAGTCTTTGAAAAAGCGATGGATATTATTTCCTCACGCCTTTAATGACGAGAGCTGATCGCATCCAAAGCAGTGTTGCTACAGGAAGTGGCGACTAATTTTAATAACCCCGCGTTATCCGGATAAGAAGCGTGGATATCAACTTAAAAGTTATTTGAGACTTATGACTGAAAATTTTGCACAACTTTTTGAAGAAAGCTTACAAGAACTAGAAACACGTCCTGGTTCAATTGTAAAAGGTACTGTTGTTTCTATCGACAAAGACATCGTTCTTGTTGATGCGGGCTTGAAATCAGAAAGTGCTATCCCAGCTGACCAATTCAAAAACGCTGAAGGCGAACTAGAAATCGCTATCGGTGACCAAGTAGACGTAGCACTAGATGCAGTTGAAGACGGTTTCGGTGAAACTATCCTTTCTCGCGAAAAAGCGAAGCGTCACGAAGCGTGGGTTGAGCTGGAAAAAGCTTACGAAGATAAAGCTACTATCAAAGGCGTTATCAACGGTAAAGTTAAAGGCGGTTTCACTGTTGAAGTTAACAGTGTACGCGCGTTCCTTCCTGGTTCTCTTGTTGACGTACGTCCAGTACGTGACACTACGCACCTTGAAGGCAAAGAGCTTGAATTTAAAGTTATCAAGCTTGACGCTAAGCGTAACAACGTTGTTGTTTCTCGTCGTGCAGTTATCGAAGCAGAAAGCAGCGCAGAGCGCGAAACGCTTCTTGCTAACCTTGAAGAAGGTCATGAAATCAAGGGTATCGTTAAGAACCTTACCGATTACGGTGCGTTCGTTGACCTTGGTGGCGTAGACGGTCTTCTACACATCACTGATATGGCTTGGAAGCGCGTTAAGCACCCAAGTGAAATCGTGAATGTTGGTGACGAAATCAACGTTAAAGTACTTAAGTTCGACAAAGAGAAGCAGCGTGTTTCTCTTGGCATGAAGCAAATGGGCAACGATCCATGGCAAGAAATTGCTTCTCGTTACCCAGAAGGTACTAAGATCAACGGTCAGGTTACTAACCTTACTGACTACGGCTGCTTCGTTGAAATCGAAGACGGCGTTGAAGGTCTTGTACACGTTTCTGAAATGGATTGGACTAATAAGAACATCCACCCATCTAAAGTTGTTAACCTAGGTGACACTGTAGATGTAATGGTTCTTGAAATTGACGAAGAGCGTCGTCGTATTTCTCTAGGTCTTAAGCAGTGCATTGCTAACCCTTGGGAAACATTTGCTGAGTCACACGAAAAAGGTGACAAAGTGTCTGGTAAGATCAAGTCAATCACTGACTTCGGTATCTTCATCGGTCTTGACGGCGGCATCGACGGTCTAGTTCACCTTTCTGACATCAGCTGGAACAAGTCTGGTGAAGACGCGGTTCGCGACTACAAGAAAGGCGACGAAATCTCTGCAGTTGTACTTCAAGTCGACCCAGAGCGTGAGCGTATCTCTCTTGGCGTTAAGCAAATCGAAGAAGATCCTTTCAACAAGTATCTGACAGATAACAAGAAAGGTGCTATCGTTACTGGTACAGTAACAGCAGTTGATGCGAAAGGCGTTACTGTAAACCTAGCTGAAGAAGTTGACGGCTACATCCGCGTTGCAGATCTTGCTGTAGAGCGTGTTGAAGACGCAACAGAAGTAGCAAGCGTTGGTGATAGCATCGAAGCGAAGTTCATGGGCGTTGACCGTAAGAACCGCACTGTTAACCTATCTGTTAAAGCGAAAGATCAGGCTGACGAAAAAGAAGCTATCGATAAAGTTAACCAGCAAGAAGATGTTGGTTTCGCTAACGCGATGGCAGAAGCATTTAAAGCTGCTAAAGGCGAATAATGCTTTTGTGGGTGTGCAGATGCACACCCAATTCGCGATAGCTGTTTAAACAATAATATTGACAATGAGGTTAAGCATGACCAAGTCTGAATTAATTGAACGGCTCGCGGATCAAGCGCGTCATATTCCGGCGAAGGAACTTGAGCTGGCGATAAAAGAACTTCTAGAGCAAATGGCGCAAACTCTTCAAAAGGGTGAGCGTATTGAAATTAGAGGTTTTGGCAGTTTCTCTCTTCACTACCGCGCTCCACGCGTAGGTAGAAACCCAAAAACGGGTGAGACAGTGAAACTTGACGGTAAATATGTACCGCACTTTAAGCCTGGTAAAGAGCTTCGCGAAAGGGTAGACGCCTCAATCGCATAATGCATTTTAAAAGCCGCTGAAAAGCGGCTTTTTTGTGTCTGCTGCCTTATTGTTATTTAGCAAAATTCAATAGTCTATTTGCCTTAGCTAAAATAAGGCACTCGTTATTGCTGATATACTTTCGTTTAATTTTTGATACCTATTGACCCCAACTCAAATAGGGTTATATATTGTTCAAATAATAATAAACGGTATTCATAGAAGTAATGTCAGCCGGCGACGAACAAGCAATAATAAAACAATACCAGCCGCTCATTCGCGCGTTAATTCCTTATGAACAACAAAACAAGCTGTTAGAAGGAATTAACAAGTTTTCGAAGCGTCTACCTAGTAGTGTTCGAAAAGTAGTAAAAGAGGAGGTTGTTCGATTAACGTCGTTAACCGACGCTCCTGCTGATAACTCTGCCTTTGCTCAATTCCCCGTCATGAAATTCAAGCACTTCGGGGTTCAAATGCGCCTTGATAAAGTCGGCGCGCAGATACTCAAAAACGAAACATCACTTTATCAAGACAGATATACGGTAGGCGTGTTTGAGTCAGTAATGAACTCAGACTTCTACCAAAACCAAATAAAAAAAGAACAGTTCAAAAAAATTGTCGATGCTTTTAATGTTGAAAGCCAATCGTTTACTGATATAGATTTCGGCGATGACATCGCAATTCGTCCAAACTTTACTATTTCTTCCCCCGATTTTGAGAAAGGCCGTCATTGTTCAATCAGTTCGATGTCACACAAAGGCATTGCTCTTGAAACGAAAAGGCCACCGAACGCTTCTACTGGTGACATTATTACGTTCACTATTCCTGAAGTTAAAGGACTTACTAAAGAACCGACTGAAATAACGCTTGAACTAGAGTCGGTAAAATATAACAAGCACTTAGGGAAGTATGAGACATCGTTTGTTTTTCAAGACGACGTGGATAAAGGCTTTCTTGCAACCCTTAAACGATATGTAGCGATTACCGCGTATAAACAGCCTTTGCAGCGTGATTTAGAAATAGAACGCGCCATGCAAGAACTAGAACGCGACCGAATACTTGAAAATAGCCCGTGGTTGCCCGTGTTTCTCGCACCAGAGAAGAAGTCGCTTAAGCCCATTATTGCCCTGTTTACCAAAGCCAATGTCGAGCATAACGACGCCGAAAAACTCTTGGCTAGCCTACAAGATAAGCCTATCTTCGCGACGTTAGTTGACGAGCTGCGCAAGTACAATGAAGCGTATGTCTTTCATGGCAACATCAAAACCAAAAATGGTAAGGTTCAAATAACAGCGACGCATAGACAACTGCTGGCATTAAAACAGCTTAACGCGTTGGTTTATCTTCTTGCCAAAAGTGGCGACTTCATCTGTACCCATTGTCGACTTGATAGCGTGACGCGAGAAGATAAACAAAAAGCGTTCGCTATTCACGATATTGCCAGTAAAGAATTTGAGCAACTGGCGCAGATTTCCCATGTTCTTTACTGTAAAGACGTGTCTGCTTATCTTACTAATCTGACCCTTTCAGCAAAATGCGATTTCAAACCCTTGTCAAAAACATTGAGGGCTAGTGGCAATAACTGGCGAATTGATTATGTTATGGAAGAGGATTTAGATAGACGTAGTGAGACACGTTACGTTATTGATAAACCTGCCTCTATTAAAGTTGGACTGCTGACATCGATTGATGCGCGGGTTGCTGATCTAAGTGCAAGCGGGATGAAGTTAATCGTTGCACCGAAAAGTGAGCTACAAAAGGAAATTCGTGTTTCAGTACCGGAACTGAAAATTAAAGGTGAAAAATATAAGGTTGTGCACTACCAAGCGGAAACGGGCGTGGTGAGGTTGTGTCTTGTTGAAGATACACGTAAGGCTAAAGTGAGCTCGAGCGTCGATCATATGGTTGAAGAAAATACCGCGTATTTCAAAGTAAGAGATATTGCGCGTATTCAACGCTCAACTCACCGTTATATCTGGGAATTGGCGGTTAGGCATATGCCGTCTTTATCGGTACTATGTGTGATGAACCGCTTTACGTTAGACAGGCTCAAAACGGTGTATCAAAGTGACGCATCTGATGATCTTTATCCTTTTTCGCGCACTCAAAATATTATCCCACTGCACGGCTTTTTTGCAGACAAAGGGCAGGCTAAGCCCAAGTCACAAATTCTAGAGGCGATGTTCAAAGAAACATCTGAACAAGCGTTAGTGGTTCACTGCGTTAGAAAGAGCGACAGCCGCTTAGTGTATATAAAAGAGCGCGACTTCCTTTTTTCTAAGTTGCGAACACAGATAAAAACTCAGTTAGATGAAGAAAAAATACATCTCAGCGCCACAGATGTCACTGCTATTCGATGTCACGGTGCGATAACGCCATTAACTAAGAAGCGTCTTGCCCAGCTATCAAAGCTAGACAAAGCCATGTATGACAAGCTCGAAACGATGCAGGCGGGTTATACACACTGTATTTTTATTACTAATATGTCAGCCCTTCACCACGATTTAGTGGTAGACAATCTTATTGCCAAACCCCAACGTCAGGATCTAGAAAGCGAAGGCGCTGCTTAATGCCAAAGCCTTCTGAGTGGGCAAAT
>NZ_JBHNZD010000032.1:0-43596 GCF_054960375.1 Alteromonas sp. G4i35
ATCTTACCCTGTTAATAACACCATCCCATCCGCAATGGGTCATCACTCTTATTCTGAAACTATTGCTTATTTTTATCTCATTGGAAACTCATTACAGGTTGAGTTGAGCATCTTGCCTTCCTAGTACCCGCATAATTTCAATATTACCATCATGAATGCGATAGTAGATACTATCAACTCCACAAACTGCTCGACGATAGCCTAGCCTGATATCATCAACAGCAGGTGAATTATAAGGCTGATTTGCTAACTGCTCGAAGCGTTCTAAAAATTTATAATAATATGCGTCAGCTTGCGCTTCACCAAATTCATCAAGACCACGAAACCAAATACGCTTTAAATCAGACTCAGCCGTTGCACTGAGTTTATAGTTTCCCATTATTTCGTGCTTCTTCTTTAAAGCTAGCTAGCATTTCACTCGGTGACCTTTCAACAAAACCACTTTGCTCTGCTTCTATTAACTTCAAGCGAAGAGCTTCAATCTCGGCTGCTCGTACTTGCTCTTTTCTGATCAAATCTCGTAATAATTCACTGTCACTAGCATAATTACCAGTTGCTAGTTGAGCTTGCATCCATTGTTCTTGTTGATCTGTTACTGTGATACTTTTCTTTACCATTGCCATAATTTACCTCCAATGCAAGAAATTCAGTAAGGATAAAATCCTACTTTATACTACCACAGTAAAGTTTAGCGCAGAACTGGTATGAATCAATATGAGTTGCACCTTACAACCCTTAGTTGGTAACTGAAGCGGCAATTTGGTAGCCAAATAAAAATAGATCTATTTTTAAAGGGCAACGAGGGGCGCGGTCTTATGCACCACGCCAACATTGAGGCTGTAGAACATGATGTTAAGCAAGAATTTACTCGCGAGACGCTTACTACCCTGACACAATCGCAAACCGCTCATTAATTGGGCAATCAAATAGGAGAATGATGATGTTTGCCATATTTAAAAACGGTCAGACAACTAATTACAACTCCAGCTTGTCTGAGTTCGTTCGCAACGCCGACTCGTCTAATAAGAAAAAGTATACAGCCGTGTCATTGATAGAGCTGCAGAATCTCAAGACTCAGTAGTGAAGCTGGCTGAGCTACTACAAACTCGCTGATATTCGAGGGAGTCAGAAACTCCCTCTATTGTTTTGTCTCATTTATGCTAATAAAGCTGACATCAGTTCGAGTCGCTGTTCCTTTCTGAAGTTTGCCAATTGTTTTGAATACCTTTATCCACACACAAGTCAGATAGCTTTCTTACTTATTGCTTTGGCCTTTAATTAATTCACCTTCAAATTCCGGAATTGGACGCTGTTCAGCTTGTTTTTGCGTTGTTACCTTACCGTTTTTTTCAATATCCTTTATTAACCACTCCATCTCCTTTATTTCCTTTCGCTGAGCTTTGATGATGCCATTTGCTAACTCTCGCACGCGACTGTCTTCAAGGTCCGAGCGCTCACTGGTTAAGATGGCTATTGAGTGATGAGGAATCATTGCTTTCATATAGGCAGTGTCTGAAATAGTACTTTGTGAGCGAACCAGATAAAGACACCCAGCGAAAATTAACGCTGCAATTATGAAAATTGCTGCATTGAGTTTCTTGTTGCTATACATGCCTAACATGAAAGCTAACATTATGATCGCCATACCTGCTCCCATGTAAAGCGCCATATAGGTCCGTGTTTCACTAAACCAGACATGTGAGATAGCGTACGTATTAAGGTACATCATAAAAAACATTGTTGCTGTGGAAGCAATAATCATTGCAGCAAATTTAGTGTATTTCATTTGTAATCCTTACTTAAGAAAAACCACTCTGTGTAATATCTTTTCACCATACGAGGAAAAGTTAATGAGTATTAGATTGTTCAAGAACCATACCAACCAGTAGTGGTTCATCGATGAAGCAAGCAGCACAAATAGGTCGTGAGGAAGCTTTCTTTAAACCTCTTGTCCAATGGTGGCAATCGCTAGCGAACTTGTTTCGAACCAGATAAATGCTATACGCAACAGAAGTACCGACGCTTTTGACAGGCAAACTGCGGAATACTTTCCTTGCTCTCAACTTCATTAGCCTCGTTTAATTTCTAAAATCCATCCCCATAATGATGAGGCTTCCGAAGTGGTTGGAAGTAATTATTGTTAAAAGGATATTAGAAACAATGAAACGTACTATTCTCGCCAGTATCTTTGGCGCGCTTTCTTTAAATGCTTTCGCAGCTTCGCCTTCATATGACTTCGTTAAAGCTGGATACGTACAAGCAGATATTGAAAACGCTGGTGACTTCGAGCCAACGGGCTTTCAAATTCAAGGCTTTAAATCACTTAACGAAAATGTATACCTGACAGGTCGTTATGGTCAGTTAAGTGAAGATGCATCTGGAGTTGATATTGATTTGGACTACGTGTCTGCAGGTGTCGGTTATAGATATGGTCTAACTCAGAATACGGACTTTTTTGGTGAAGTTACTTACGAATATGTAAATCTCGATATCGAACTAGACTCTATTTCGGGTGAAGACGACAACGGCTATGGCATTACTGCCGGTATTCGTTCAATGCTGTCAGAGCAATTTGAGCTTCGCGGTGCTATTCGCTATATCGACATTGAACAAGATGAAACAGCTTTTGAAATTGGTGCAGATTATTTCTTTACGCCACAGTTTTCATTTGGTGCGACTTACGTGATAGCAGATGATGTTGACCTACTAGGCGTATCTGCACGTTACACTTTCTAACACCTTTAATGGGTTAACGTACTCGCAACAAAGCCACGTTACACAACGTGGCTTTTTTATTAAATTAAATAAACTCTCACCGAGAGTCACCTAAAAAGGTTTAGTACAAGAGCAACCGACTTAATCTAAATACACCTCAAACTCTGCAATTTGTGGTCGTTGTGTCGCAGAATCGATGACAAAGTTGATTTTATCCAAATTGGTATTTGAAAACGAAATCGTACTTGGAATTGAGTTTCCTGATGCCAATACGCTGCCTGTGTCATTGTTCACAAGTTGCCATGAAGTTACCGCACCCTGAGTAGAAGAGGTCTCAATTATCCGTACAGTATTTACTGTCGTATTCAAGCGTTTAATGCTAATTCTTCCCGTCGTTCCGCTCGGAGACCAGTAAGTAGATACATCCCCATCCCTAACGTTCCCGTAACTTGTTCCACTGTATTTTGAGCTACCGTCAGATTGAGCATTTAACGCTAAGTTGGTGCTGCTTGGCGGATTGCCTCCTGAGTTATCACCTCCCCCAGTATCGCCACCTCCTGTATCACCGCCGCCGTTGTCACCACCTCCGGTATCGCCACCGCCACCAGTTGAACCGCAGCTACCGTCTGATACTGCAAGATTTTTGTTGGCACCAGCGGTGTTCTCAAGAATATCTCGTATACAAGATGCCCCATCTAGCGAGTAACTATAGGGAATAGATATTGATGCTGTAGATTGAACGTTTGGCCCTGCAGGTTCATAGTCACTGTCTGAGCCGCTCCACGTAACACCACTTCCGAAAGTGTTTCCCGCAACCTGCCAATAACCATCAGTTGTTGTATAAAACGTACCCAGAGGATCTTTACTATTCTCGAAATAGTTGTTTTCTACTTTGACTTCGGCTCCTGCGCGGGAATTGATCCCCGAAGAGCGAACGCCGTCATAGTAGTTATTGTAGATGTGAGCTGTAGCGCCCCTTACAAGGGGAACGCGTGAGTTCAAATTATCAAAGATATTGTGATGATAGGTGATCGGACCGTTATTGACTTGTGATTCGCTTGAACCTACCAAACCACCTCGATCTGAGTTACGTAAAATGCTGTAAGATAAGGTGATGTATTTCGAATTATCTTTAACATCGAACAAACCGTCATAACCATCACTTTCGCCACCACTAGCCTCTAAGGTTACGTGGTCAACCCATACGTTGCGAACGTCTTTTTCTATCCCTATTGCATCGCCACCATTTGACGTGGGTGAACCCGATTTTTTGACATTCTTAACATGAACATTTCTTATAATGATGTTTTGGGAATTCCTTATATGTATACCCAGCTGGTCGAATGTAGCGCCACCGCCTACACCAATAAGTGTCACATTCGCGATGTCTTTTAACTCAATTTTGTCTTCTGCGGTATTACAGCTGTCTCCAGACACTTTTTCAGTATTACCATGATTGATTGTACCCGAGACTTGAATAATGATTGGCGTTTCTGAGGTGTTTCTATTACACAATGCTTCGTGAATTTGTTTACCCGTAGAAGCTTGTACTACTTGTCCACCTTGACCGCCTGTCGTGCCTCCGTTCTGTGTGTGAAAACCTGAAGCAACTGCAGACGTAGAGACGGCAAAGGCTATTGATGATGCAATTATCGTCGATTGAAATATAGGTAAGTTCTTTTTCATTTTTTGTCCTTAGATTAATAATTAGAAGGGCGTACTGCTTCAATTACTCAACAAGACAACATCAATTAGTTCAGCTTTCTGTGTGAACTAAACGAACTTAATCACCGCCCAAATTGCCACCGGTGGCAAGACAATAATAGTAACCAAATGAAAATAGTTAACAATCGCATTGATAACAAATTATTAATAAATATAACAAAAAATGAACAATCGAAAATATAGCACTATTAATCATATACTTAAATTATGCCGAACGCTGGAGAACATACCCACAAATGCTACCGGTATCCCAAAGGGGAGGGGTTAGTTTGTTGGTGAGAAATTAACTTAAGATTTAGGCGTGTCACTATCTGTTGTCTGAATTGCCCCTTCCTGCTCAAGGTTAAGCGCAGTAATTGGAAATGGAATGACAATCCCTTCTTCATCAAAACGCTTTTTAAGCATTTTTATAAAGGCGCTTTTTATGAAGAAGCGGTTAAAGTATTCACGGGTTCTCAGCATCACTGTTAAGTTGATACTAGAGTTGTCAAAGGTGTGAAACAGAACAAAGGGTTGGTAGGTTTTAACGCCGTATTCGTGCTGCTGAAGAATTGTATTGGCAACGTCTAAACAGACTTTTTCAACATGCTCCAGATCAGAGTTGTAGTGGACACCGACGTCAACAGGCACCGACAGCTCGCGTTCAGGATAGTAATAGTTAATTAGCTTTGAATTAGAAAGCTTGCTGTTAGGCATGATAACGATGTTGTTAGGTAGCATTCTAACCCAAGTAGAGCGCCACCCTATTTTCTCTACAAACCCTTGCTCTCCCGAATCCAGCTCGATGAAATCACCTATACGAATGGGCTTATCCATTACCAACTGAATACCCGAAAAGAAGTTCTCGAGCGTTGGCTGTAGCGCTAATGCTACTGCGAGCGAAGTAATACCTAGCGACGCTACAACAGGCGTTACTGACACTCCCATGGTACTTAGAATAATAAGAATTGCTAACACGGCAAAAAGAGCTCTAACTGCTCCACCGGCAATAGCGCTGGTATTTTTAACTATGGTTGACTGGTCGCGATAACGACTCAACGAGTAAGTGACAAAACGCTCGAAGAAGAGAAACAAAGTAATGATAAGACCAGCTTCAATAACAATGGTTAACGCCTTAATAGCCCCTTCGTTTTCAATCTGAAAAACTGAAACAATACTTTTAACTAAAAGCAGGAAGATAACCCAAATAAGTAAATTAAGTGGAGCATTGAGCGACAACACAAGCACGCGATAGATATCCGACATACTGCTGTTTTCTGAGCGCGCTTTAGCTTTCAAACGCACCAATATAAGTCGTTTGATAATGAAAAGCACAATTACAGCGCCCACTAACCCGGCTATTGCAATTGCCTGCTGATTTTCAAGTAGTTGAGTGGTGTCCACGATTGACGGGGCTCCTGCGTAAAGTAGTGACTTTCTTATTTATTCGCTAAACCTCATTACGTGAAAAATGACGCAAAAGATGCACCAACTGTTTGCTCATTACGCAAAGCGTATTGTTTGAACCGTTTATCAAAGGCAATAAAAAAGCCCCGTATCGTTTACACAACACGGGGCCTTGAGTAGTTCAATAATCGCCTGTTTAAGCTTTTATGAGTCGGTCACCTTTGCCAAAAATGACCTTAAGCTTAAATGCTTTTGCCAATGACTAATTAAGTATGTCCAAAGGCGACACTTTCCCTGTTACTGGGTTAAACTCAAATGTTACTGTTCCTGTAGTCGCATTGCCGTTTTGATCTACGTTTGCGTCGTTGATATCACTAACAAACTGATCGATGACAACGCGATAAGATGTAGGCCCGTTAGCCCAACCATTCACGCGAACACGATACGTATCACCAGGGACAATGCCACCGCCTACTTGCTCGTTAGAGCCCAGATTTCCCGAACTCGCCATAATATTACCCTCGGCGTCTAGCAGTTCAAAGTCAAGATCTGGCACCGCGACTACCTCTACATCAGCGCTCAGTGTTGCCACTACACTTGAAGCACTAGGCAGTGCAGTAAATGGAATATCAACATAGTCAACCCCATCAATTAACGCTTCATCCGCTGCGCCAATTAAGACAACACCCGTGTGCTCTTCTATATTATGGTAAACCACAGACTGCTCTTTTGGCTCAGAGGTATCAATGGTAGGCGTTTCTCCTCTTCCTGTTGAAGAAGCGCCAGCTTCATAGCCGCTGATCCGCGCTTGGAACGTAAAAAGTTTTCCATTTGGATTGTCGAATTTTATGTAACGCAGTGCTGATGTTCGATCAACATCTAGCGGCTGGTCGAAACGGAACCTGGCTATGTCCCCGTTTTTACCTGTACCACCATTGTCTGCGTTCAACACGGTAATACTCCCGTTACTAATATGGGTAATATCGAAATCTACAGGGCCGTAAATTCTCTCATCACCCGTATTTATCAGCGCAATATCGAATGCAAAAATGCCATTATTGTAGTTAACATTTCCCACTTTGTAGTCAACCTGATTGCTCACATCAACCGAGTTCAAACCGGTTGAAGCAATTCCTGACATGTTGGAAAAGCCAACTTGCTGACTGGTATTAAGACTAATTGCACGTACTACGTATTCATAATCAAACGAGTCTATACCTTGACCTGCTCCGCGTCCTAACCCTTGCCCCTTGTCGATGTAGTAACTATCACCTACTACAAACTCAACGTGGGTAAAACCTGAGAATGTGAGATCGCCTTCAAAATACTCTCGGGTCGGTACACCCGTAAACAAACGCGCACTCGACCCTTTTTTGCGTTTTAACACTTGATAAGCAAAAGCGTCAGGTACGGTTTCCCACGTAATTTCAATCGCGTCGTCTGATATGATATGCGCGTCTACAGTTTCCGGTGCTGCTGGTTTAGCCTGATTAGCCGTAAACTCGCTCACAGCTGTTGAAATGGTCTGGCGACCGCCAATGGGTGCTTTGGCATTGGCTCCTAGCTCTCTAGCAGCAAAAACGCGCTCTATCAAAGCATGATGGCGACCCGGTGAGGTTAAATCTAACGGGTCGGTTGGATACAAAGCAGCATCGGCGATAAGTACCGCATCTCTTGCTCGCACGAAGGTGTCAGGTGCAGATACCCCCAGCACATACATTGAGCCTAAGAATATACGCTCCCAGGTTTCTTTCCCTAAACTAGTTTCTTGGGTAGGGTCGCCTGTTACAGGATCGGGGCGTACGAAGTCTTGCTTGGGCTGTAGCGCCACCATGAGTTCACGCAAATCCCACATTGCACCCGCATATATTTCGCCATCGCGATGCTCTTCAAACGCATTGTCTCTGGTACCTAATTGCGAATAACGAATTTGGCTCTGGGCTGAACGAATAAACTCAAAAGAGTCTGGATTAACTCCCTGCTCTCTCAAGTATTTTCGCAAATCACACGAATTGACCGGGTAAGTACCTAGGTCAGGTGTTTCACCCACAGAGTATGCCCACAAATCGGCTTGCCCTTCATTTAGCGCGCCGCCTTCTGGCTCCCCTTCAAAACCTGCGATGGGCGTTATAGTTGCATGAGTACCTTCATGTATAGGTACTGAGAAATCCATTGCTAAGTTGTTAAATAGGTAACCATGACCATAAGCAGTTGGGTTAACTACCACTTCTTCTCCTGCAATCTCCTGTGACAGCGGCACTGCGAATGCATTGTCTAACCCCAAAAGCTTAGCCATGAACTCAGGATCTGCCGGGTTGTCTGGTGGATCGAGTACATTCGGAATATGTACCACACCAGTTAACGGTACGGCTTCGTTAGGGTAGCTATTGGGAAACGATCCATCGCCCACGCCACGACTATGCACAGCATCGCCATCCTTATGAAGGTAATCTAAATATTCGAGTAATGTGGTGATGTAAATAAACTGACTAATGCCGTCAATGTGATGTGCCGTAGAAGGCGTTACATGATCATCTTCTACAGGCCTTGCCTCAATGGCTGCATCTTCACTGAAGTGATACGTGCCCGTTGCCGCTTGTGGAAACGGCCCTTTCGTTAGCATCGCACTTTCGATTAGTGCGTGCTTGCCGGTGAGTAACCCCTCAACGCCCGTTACTAAGTTTGTATCGTCAAATTTACGCAAGTTGATGCGTTCCATCCCCTTGGGTTTGCCGGTGTACCCACCCGCGTCATCCTCAATTAAACATTCGCTTTGCATAGATTGCGTAATAGGCGGAAAGGTTGGGAAATAATCAGCTGTCTGCTGCACGACACCAACTTGAGCGGTCTGCGTAGCCTCATTTTCCCCCGTAGGAAGGATGGTTTTGACCCTATCATTTCGAGCCAGAATTTCTCCAGACTGCGCGTCAATTACGTATTCAAAAACACCAAAGGGGCTTGACGAATAATAGAAAAATTTCCAAGCCAATTTAAGCTTGTTGTTATCTTGTACAACAATTTGCTGCGGAATAGGTTTAGCAAATACACCTAGACTTTTCTCTATTTGAGAGAACGCAGGGTTCAAAACGTCTAACGCTTCTATCGGCAGTGCTCGCTTGTAAGACGCTAAATCGGCAGTCGCCACGCTAATAGCACTGCTTGCTGAAAGTACCTGAGTGTTGGCGACAGGCGTGCTTATCGCAGTATCAACAAACAGTGCCCTTACCACCTGCGACTCATCGATTAGAAGTCCAACGCCTCTGTCTTTGATTTTCACACCATCAATAACTTGGTCAAATCTAATTAAGTGACCACCCAACGCTGCCTTGCTGCGGTGAGGGTTAAAAACAAAGTTCGATTCGGTTAAGCCACCTAATAGAGCAGAATGACGACTGATAAAGTCATACCCCATTTGTTCCGGTGACGCTCCTGATACCTCAATAGCAATGCCGAAAACACTGTTTAAGTGGCCGTTAGCAGTTCTTAACGTAGAAGATGGAAATTGGGTTTGTAGCTGGTCTATCGCCATTTGAAATAAACTGTTCGCTGGCGGGTTTACGACGTTGTCTGTTAAGTTTATTTCGGCAATACGGTGCAACGAAGCATCTAAAGGCGCGTGTATTGTAGAGGCACTTGCTACGAAAGGTAAAGCAGCTGCTACCGCAGCATAAATAAGGGTTCTTTTTTTCATTATTCAATCCTTAAAATTTGGAGCTATCAATGCGTTCAGCGTTAATACTGAACAACGACTTGATAGCGTTAACCAAATTAGGATCGAGCAAAAAACGTTCATCCACCATAGGGGTTAACCACTAGAGTCAACTGCACCAACCAGATGAATATCATGTAAAAATTAAGCGCGCCGCTATTTGATTTTCCTATTCACAATCTAAGTATCGCAAGGTGAAGATACAGCGCGTGCATTAATTTTTTAGTGATAACAGCGCTTCATTATTTGGAAAATGTTCCAGCCCCTGCTTTAAAATCGTGCTGGCTTCTTTGGGCTTGTTGTTTTTGCGTAAGGCCAAGACATAGTTGTGCACATAAGCGTGTTGATGCTGCCCTACTTCATACCCTTTTTTAAACCAAGTGACCGCTCGGTCGTCATCTTGCTCTAAATAATGATTGCCAATTAGGAAATAGCTTAACCAGTATGACGGCCAGGTTTGTGATGCCGTCTCTAAAAACGCCAGTGCGCGTGATTTATCCCCCACTTTGAGCATATCGTAGGCGGCACTTATGTAGGTGAAGGGCTTCATTTCAGACGAGGTTACGTTGGGTGGCACCGGCGCTAAATACCAGTAATTCCCTCTTCCCCAAGTTCTCTCGAAAAGCTCTAACGACATTTCATGATTGGGTGTGAGACCAGTATGTAGCGTCACCGTACCTTTGTCGCTATCAAACCCAATTACCACGGCATAGTGCCACTGAGGGAAAAGCTGGATGGAAAGATTTTGAAAAACAACCACCGGGATATCATCTTTGACCAATGACATAATTGACGAAAGTGTCCCGCGCTCAGTATAAGGCAAGAAACCAAACTGTCGGGTAGCGCTAACCATTTCCAGCTGCAAACTCCCTTCTTTATTGGGGATGAATAACTTAGGCGCAATGTCGTTTGGAGAGGTGCTTTCACCATAATAACCAAACACTTCAGATAGTGTGGTAGGTCCGCAATAAAACTGTTCTTGGGGAAAAAATGGTACAGATTGAATAGTGTGAGATTCAGGCAAAGAGGTAAGTCCCTCTTGCCTCAGTTTGTCGGCCTGAGGTGTAGATTGACAGCCAGAGAGCAAAAGTAAAAGTGAAAGGCCTGCTAGGGCGCAGGCCTTCTTAACTGCATTTATCATCCAATTAGCTGTTTACTGGACGAATAAATGGGTAAACGTCAGTTACACCAATTAGGTCCAAAATTGCGATAATAGCAAGTACGGTAAGCACTGCGCCTACAACACCACCCGCTGGAGCTTGATTAATTTCGTCATTTAACTGTGCAATTTCGCTATCAGTCATACCGTTGATTCTTGCAATAGCTTGATTGCTATCTACGCCTAAGCTTACTAACTTGCTTTGCACATCTGCGCGATTGACCATGTCAATCAACTGCTGCTTGTTGTAGTGAGCAGCCTGAGTTTGCATTACGGAATCTGAGCTAATCGCTTCTGCGTGCACACTCCCAGACATTAAAACCGTTGCCGAAAAGCAACCAATCGCAATTTTTTTCAAAATTTTCATGATGTTTCCCTCTTTTAAATGCACAGTTTTATTCTTCTATCGAATTACCCGTTTGAAGGTAACCTAAGTCGCATAAAACTTCGCACTGACTTAGCAGACACATTTGCGTACTGCGGTTTATTTTCAACTGTTTGAACTTTTACATCTAGCAAGCTTAAAGCCATATTGTTCTTGCATGCCTTTCACATACTTCGAGCCCTGAAAGCTGCGTGAAGCATGCGAAAATAGTGCTTTGAAGCGAAGAAACAGAAATCACTCTCTGTGAAATATAGTTAAACTAAATTGCATCACCAAATATTAATAACAGGTAATATTTACCCTTAAAGGAATTATTTACCCACTACTTTTACATTGCCTAAGTCACCTTGCTACTTAATCGCACACTGAAAACTGTTCAAAATTCCCTCGACATGTAGCCCTCAATTCCTTATAGTGCGCGCGCTTTTATATATTAGTGAAGTGACAACCGCTTTCACTATTATCTCTTCTCATCGTTTTACCCCTGGATACCTGTTTTGATTACCACCGCAAATATCACAATGCAGTTTGGCTCTAAGCCATTATTTGAAAATATTTCCGCAAAATTCGGCAACGGCAACCGATACGGCCTGATTGGCGCTAACGGTTGCGGCAAGTCTACCTTTATGAAAATTCTAAGCGGTAAACTTACCCCATCGTCGGGCAACGTTTCTATGTCGCCAGGCACAAAGCTAGGTATCTTGAGTCAGGATCAATTTGCGTTTGAAGAGTTTAGCGTAGTCGATACCGTGATCATGGGTGACCGTGAGCTGTGGGAAGTTAAGCAAGAGCGCGACGCCATTTACAGCAAGGCTGAAATGAGCGAAGAAGACGGCATGCGCGTGGCAGACTTGGAAACCCAATTCGCCGAGATGGACGGTTACACTGCTGAAGCACGCGCTGGCGATATCTTAAACTCAGCTGGCATCGACGAAAGCTATCATTTTGGTCTAATGAAGGAAGTCGCACCCGGTAAAAAAGTACGTGTGCTTTTGGCGCAGGCATTATTTGCCGAGCCTGACATTCTGCTTCTAGACGAACCAACCAACAACCTGGATATCTACACCATCAGTTGGCTTGCTGAAGAGCTTAACAAGCGTAAGTCGACCATGCTTATTATTTCGCACGACAGACACTTCTTAAACTCTGTATGCACGCACATGGCCGATATCGACTACGGTGAACTGCGCGTTTATCCGGGTAACTACGACGACTACATTCAAGCTGCCATGCTGGTTCAAGAACAGCTTCATGCAGAGAATGCTAAGAAGTCAGCGGAAATTGAAGAGCTACAGAGCTTCGTAGCGCGATTCTCTGCCAACGCATCGAAAGCGAAACAGGCCACCTCTCGTGCCCGCCGTCTTGAGAAAATTGAATTGGCTGAGGTAAAAGCGTCTAGCCGTCGTAAGCCTTACATTGTGTTTAACCAGCATAAGAAACTTCACCGCCTTGCCATCACGCTTGAAGACTTAGGCCATAGCTACCCAGATCTTCCGTTATTCGATAACGCGAACTTGCTATTAGAAGCAGGTCAGCGCTTGGCGATTATTGGTGAGAACGGGGCCGGCAAAACCACGCTTTTGAAGTGTTTGGTTAATGACATTGAACCTACCGCAGGTAGCTATAAGTGGGCTGAAAACGCTGCGATTGGCTACATTCCGCAGGACAACGCCAAATACTTTGCCGAAGATATCACTATGTTTGAGTGGATGAGCCAATGGCGCAGTCCAAAACACGATGACCTGCAAATAAAAGGTATGTTAGGACGTTTGCTATTTACGTCTGACGACTTCAACAAACGCGTGCAGGTATGTTCTGGTGGTGAGAAAAACCGTTTGTTGTTTGGAAAGCTAATGCTTCAAGACATCAACGTATTGGTAATGGATGAACCCACTAACCACATGGACATGGAGTCGATTGAAGCCTTGAACAACGCACTGTACAAGTTTGATGGTACAGTTATTTTTGTAAGTCACGACCGTGAATTCGTTTCGTCACTGGCGACGCAAATCATCGAAATTAAAGACAAGAAACTGAATCACTTCGATGGAAACTACGAAGAGTTTTTGGCGCATAAAGAAAACGCGTAATTATATATCTATGCCTTCATCAATAGATGAAGTGAGCCACATAACAAAACGGGCACTTATTTAAGTGCCCGTTTTTTGTTTAAGTATATTAAACGCTTACTGACCAGATAAATACTTACCAACCGCTGTCGCTAAGCGGTCAAAGTAGTTAACAATCGTATTTTTAATTGGCGCTAACTCTTGTTCCGTTATTTCATCAAAGTTATCTGGCGGTGTGAAATCTTCAACACGCTCATTTTTTAGCGCATCATCTTGAAATTCGGTAAACGCTGGCAGCGTTAAGATATCAACTGGCTTGTCTAAACGCTCAACACTAACGTTAAAGCTTGCCGAAGCAATATAGTGATCGGTACCCAAAAAGCTACGCGTGAATAGTCCGAACCCTTTGCTTTGATGCTCAGAACAGCCATAAGTACCGCACTCGGTTATAGCCACCGTTGGTGCTTCTTCAATGATAATCACGGTGGCAATGCCTTTGTCTAACAATGATTTTCTTAACGTGTTTTGTTTTTCATTAAAAGACCCGTTCTCGCCTTCACCCATCACAAAATCAAGGGCGCCTGCATCGTCCACCATCGACGAAATATCTACAGTAGTGAAACGACTGTTTTGTTCAATGGCTTTTTTGAACGTGCTATACAGCGCGTTGTTCAATTGCCAGTCGTAGCCATATTCTTTCGTAAAATTATTGAATTTAGTGGTACCGATATGCGTGTGAGTTGGAAACTTTTTAGCGCTCACCAATACCCCAACTTTCTGCTTTACTGGCTTTGCGGGCTTTACCGGCGTAACAGACTTACTATCAGGCCCTTTAGACGGTTCGCTTTTAGTGGTTTCTTCATTTTCGCTGTCGCTATCTCGCACCGCATCTTCTTGCTCTGCACTTTCGGTTGGCGTGGCTTCTTCGCCATTAGGTTGAGATGGAGTACTTTCACCAGAGTCCATACCTCGTTGAGTCACACACCCTGATGCCAACATTAAAACGGCTAACAGAACAGTTAACTTTGTCACAAACTTCATTACACTTCCTTATTTCAAAGCCATTTAAGTTAATACTAAATTTTTACCTAAAAGACCATTCTCATATTACTGAAAACGTGGTTCAGCGCATTGGCCGAATTAAGCAGCAAAAAGTCTGCGCGTTGACCTTCAGCAATACAGCCTATATCACTTTCCAACCCCATAAATTGCGCTGGTGTGGCACTCGCCATTTTGCTCGCATCTTCTAACGTTACACTGCAATCATTATGGGTGTTCAAAACTGCGCTATGCATATCCAAGCAAGAACCAGCCAGTGTTTTTCCGTCTGGTGTAGTAAGTTTATCGCCATGTCGTACAATTTCGGTATTGAAAAAATGAAGGCGCTCAATGTCACTGCCCACGTGCGCCATGGCATCGGTAACCAACATGGCGCGAGTTGCACTTTTCACTTTTAATGCCAACTCAGCACTTTTACGGTGTAAATGATGATGATCGATAATGAAACCACAATACACAGAGTCGTTAAGTAACGCTGCACCAACGGCACCCGGCTCGCGCGACGTTAATGCAGACATTGCGTTGTACAAATGAGTAAAGCCCGTGGCTCCCGCATCGATAGCGGCCTGAACTTGCTCATAACGGGCGTTGGTGTGTCCAATTGCAACCACTACTCCTTCAGCAACCATTTCTTTTATGAAGCTGGTACTTACCGTTTCTGGTGCGACAGTAAGTAAAACTTTACCAATGTCTTTGCGACACAAGGTTGCAAGCTCTGCGTCAGAAGGCGTTCTAATAAATTGCGCTTCGTGTACGCCCTTTTTAGCTTTGCTCAAAAAAGGCCCTTCAAAGTGAACCCCTTTTATTAACGCTTTAATGCACTCTGGGCCGCCCGCCATTACTTCGGCAATGGCATCCGCCGCCTGAGCCATTGTTGAAGCATTATCGGTAATGATAGTTGGCAACATAGACGTTGTGCCGAAACGCAGATGAGCCAGCGCCATGGTTTCTACATTAGCCGCTGAAGGGTTGTGATTAAAAAGTACACCACCACCGCCGTTCACTTGCGTGTCGAAATAACCCGGGATGAGCTTTCCTTTATAAATACCGCTGAGTTCTGATGGGCTAGCATCGCTAATACTGACTATCTTGCCGCTATCAGCAGTAATGGTTTGGTTTTCAAGCCATCCTTTTGGCGTTAAAACCTGCTCGACAGTAATCGATTCTCTCATTCGCTTTTTACTCTTTTGGCAAAGCTGATAGCGCCATGTTCAGCACTTTTTAGGGGCGCTGTTAAATTAGAAGAGATAGAAGGTAAAAGTAAAGGCGCGTAAACATCAGCGAGGCCACCAACTAAACATAGCGGCAATGTCGAAGCCTGATTGATCAACGCTTCACCCAACTGATTGAGATAATCTGCTCCCCTTTGGATAAGAGATGTTGCGGCGGCACACTGGTCGCGATAAGCCTGTATCACCACTGGTGCAATATTGCCAAAATCTGCAGCATTGTAATTGGCTACCAAAGCCACTAATTGCTGAGGTGACGCTAAATTAAGGTGTTCACAAATTCTGTCGTTTAATTCACTGGCGGGCTCTACTCCATCATATGAAAGCAGTACATGCTTAATGGCCGATAAGCCCAGCCACGCACCACTCGCATCATCGCCGACTTGCAGGCCGTAACCACCTTTGTCAGTAAATACGCCTTTGTCGTAACGGGTTGCCGCTGAACCTGTACCGCAAATAATAAGGGCTCCAGGCTGGTTATCGTGCGCGCCCAAACAAGCAGCGTGTAAATCACTCATTAACACGGTATCGGCAAATGGGTTGTCTAACGCTAAAAATGTCTGCTTTGCTTGCGGAATATTCGCCCCCGCCAGTCCAGCCGCTAGCAACACTTCTTCGCATGTAATCGGCAACGCAGCACTTTCTATTGCGTCTAACGTTGCGTCTATTATCGACCCCATTGCTTGTTCGGGGTTGGTCATTATATTTGCAGGGCCTGCAGCCCCTTCACCTAATACATTACCGTCAATATCTTGCAACAGTGCCCGGCATCGGGTGCCACCACCGTCAATACCCACTACATATTTGTAACTCACGGGTTACCTGCTTCTCTAAACTATTCAATACAACTTGTTGTATGCACTTTACCACACCGATTTCACAGAATAACTTGCTTTCTTGCCAGTAAAGCAGCCTTTCACGTTTCCTCAAAATCCTAACATTAGTCTGTAATGAATTTTATGTAGGGTAAACAGCTGACAAAACGTACAGCTTAGCTCAATAGGCACAAGCGAATATGATCGAAGAACACAGCAGAGCAGTATCTTGATTAAAAAGGAAATTTACCTATGAATTTAAAAACCGTTATTGGCGCAATAACTCTAGCTTGCGTAGGTGTTAGTTCTACTCCCGCTTTTGCACAACAAGCTGGCGCTCAACAACCTCAGGGTTGGATGTGGGGGTTTGGCGTCGCAGCATCGCAAGATGTATATACCGACTTTGATAATCGCGTTGTTCCTATTCCTATTATCGGCTACACCGGTGAAAAATTACGCGTTTACGGACCATTTATTGGCTATGAACTTTTTCGCGAAAGTGGCTTTACTTTTGACGCTCAGCTTGTCCCGATATTTGCAGGTTATGAAGAAGATGACAGCGCTGTATTTACAGGTATGGACGACAGAGATTTTAGCTACGCGGCCGGAGTTGGGCTTAACTACAACACGGGTAGCTGGGTTTATTCATTGTCAACCAATGCCGATATTCTTGGTAAGTTTGACGGCTACCAAGCGTCCGCCCGTATCGGGAAAAGGTTTAGAATAAATAACTTCATGATCGAGCCGTCTATAGGCGTAAACTACCAAGACAGCAATTACGTCGACTATTACTACGGCGTACGCCCTGAAGAAGCCACAGCGTTCCGAAGTGCATATAACGGCGATAGCGCGCTCAATACGGAAGTACGCGTTGCCATCTCGACCCGTCAGTTTCTGGGCGGCATGACCCGTTTAGAAGTTGGCGCAACTTTCTTTGACGATAGCATCAGCGATAGCCCGCTGACAGACGATGATACCGCGCTTAACGCCATGCTGGTTTATACTCGCTTTTTCTAAAGGTTTGGGTGAGTGATATGCTCAAGCACAAAAGAGCGAAGCTTTGCTACTAAACATAATGTGCGCAATAAAGGTGGGTACTAAGTGTAACCAACGCTGGCACAAAGCATAAAAATGCCCTCACATTCGAGGGCATTTTCGTTTTCTTGGTTTAGCATCTGCGCAAGCTTTAGCGTCTACGCAGGCTTTTTAAACGCTAGCGTTTCCCACAGTGGTACAGTAGACAAACTATGTTTGTAACTGCCAGACGTCTCTTTAGTACTGTAAGACAAATAAATCAGTGTTTTTGAGTCGGCATCATAAATTCTTCGAAGCTTCATGTTCTTGAAAAACACGCTCTTCGATTTTTTGAATATTACTTCCCCTGAATCTGACTTATCAATGGCGTTTAACATCTCAGCCGTAATAGGGCCGGTTTGTCTGCACGCGATTGAACTGTCTGATGGATCCGACAAATCAAGGTTCGCTTCAATACTTGAAATATGGCAGGTTACACCTGTCACTATGGGGTCTTGAAGCGCATCAATTTTAATGTCTTTTGTGGTAAAAAGACCAAGAGACACATCGCCCACTTCGCTGTCGCTACAGCCTGCCAACGTAAACACCGACGCGGCGAGCAAACCCAACACAGTGCTTTTCACAAAAGAGCCGCTCTTAAAAGTGCCTTTCATAGAAGTACGAGCCTCGTATGAACTTAACCAACGTCCATTTGTTTTCATATCATTCCCACCTCTGCTCTATTCATGATCTTTATTTGTTTACTCGAAATACCGAGCCTGTGATCATTTTAGCCTAACAGGTTTAACTGTGTCTTCTCCATAAGGTCGTGCTGCTTAATAAGTTGCTTTGCCTTTTCAATATCTGGCGCAAAATAACGGTCTTTGTCGTAAAACGGCACTTGGTCTCTTAGTAGCTGCATCAACGCTTGGAGCTTTTCGCTGGTTTTAAACGGCTTCCTAAAATCTAACCCTTGGCAGGCCGCTAACCACTCAATGGCCAATATACCTGCCACGTTATCGAAAATATCTCGTAAACGCCTCGCGGCGAAGGTAGCCATAGACACGTGGTCTTCTTGGTTAGCAGACGTAGGCAACGAGTCGATAGATGCGGGGTGCGCCAGGGTTTTGTTTTCACTAGCAAGCGCCGCACAGGTAACCTGCGCAATCATGAAGCCCGAGTTTACCCCACCATTTTCAACAAGGAACGGTGGCAAACCACTTAAATGCGTATCAATCATTAGCGACATTCTGCGCTCCGACAGCGCGCCAATTTCAGATAGTGCAATAGCCAGCATATCTGCCGCCATTGCCACTGTTTCCGCATGAAAGTTTCCGCCAGATAGAATATCGCCAGTTGGCGTATCAGCGTCATCATTATTTTCAACAAAAACCAACGGGTTGTCGCTTACCCCATTAGCTTCAACCACCAAAATCTCTTGGGCATAACGCATTTGCTGTAAACACGCTCCCATCACCTGTGGCTGGCAACGCAGAGAGTACGGGTCTTGTACTTTTTCACACCGTTGATGTGAATGACCAATCTCTGAGGTGTCTAGCAATGTTCTAAACGCAGTCGCCACATCGCTTTGGCTTTTGTGGCCACGCACTTCGTGGATCCGCGCGTCGAACGGCACGCGGGAACCTAACGCGGCCTCAACAGTAAGCGCACCAATACCTATAGCACTATGAAGCGCATTTTCAGTATAAAACAACCCCTGAAGTGCAAACGCTGTCGAGGCTTGCGTGCCGTTTAACAGTGCTAAGCCTTCTTTGGGTGCCAGCGCAATTGGCTGCATGCCGGCTATTTCAAGGGCTTGGGCTGCACTAATTCTCTCTCCTTTATAAAAAGCTTCCCCTTCCCCTAACAGCACCACACTCATGTGTGCTAAAGGCGCTAAATCGCCGCTGGCGCCTACCGAGCCTTTTTCAGGAATGGCGGGGTAAACTTGTGCATTAAACAAGGTAATGAGCGCTTCTATTACGCTGAGGCGAATGCCAGAATAACCACGGGCCAAGGAGTTAATTTTTAACAGCATGAGCAGGCGCACAGTATCTTCCTGCATAAAGTCGCCCGTACCGGCTGCGTGCGATAACACAATACTGCGCTGTAACAACTCTAACTCATCAACATTAATACGGGTATTAGCCAACAAGCCAAAGCCGGTATTGATGCCATAGACAGTCCGGTTTTCTTTAATGACGTTCAGTACTACTTGCTCGGCGGCGTTTATAGCGGGTACTGCACTTTCATCTAACGATAAATGAACGTGGCTTCGATGTACTTCCCGTAACTGATCTAACGTCAATGTACCTGGCACAAGATTAAGTTGCTTAACACCACTGCTTTCAGTGAAAGATGATTGCAACATGACTATTTCTCCCCGCCTAAGCCCTTGTTCGAGCTTGACTGTGTGTTTGCTCCATGGGTGCTTTGATTATTAGCCCCGCTATTTATCATGGGAAGATCGAGGTTATGCTTGGCAGCACAGTCTTTTGCTATGTCGTAGCCTGCATCGGCGTGACGCATTACACCTGTGGCAGGGTCGTTATGAAGAACCCGAGCAATACGGTCAGCCGCTTCATCCGTACCGTCACAAACAATCACTACACCCGAGTGTTGGCTAAAGCCCATTCCTACACCGCCGCCATGGTGAAGGCTTACCCAGGTAGCGCCCCCCGCTGTGTTTAATAGGGCGTTTAGTAACGGCCAGTCTGATACGGCATCTGAACCATCGAGCATGGCCTCGGTTTCTCTATTAGGTGATGCTACCGAACCAGAGTCGAGATGATCCCGTCCAATCACAATTGGCGCGCTTAACTCGCCACTGCGAACCATTTCATTAAAGGCAAGCCCCAGCTTTTGTCTTTCACCCAGCCCCACCCAGCAAATACGCGCGGGCAGGCCCTGGAACTGAATACGTTCTTTAGCCATATCTAGCCAGTTATGTAGATGGGGGTTGTCGGGTATAAGTTCTTTGACCTTGGCGTCCGTTTTATATATATCTTCCGGATCGCCCGACAGCGCAGCCCATCTGAAAGGCCCTATGCCCTGACAAAAAAGCGGTCGAATATACGCAGGAACAAAGCCCGGGAAGTCAAAGGCATTTGCAACACCTTCTTCTAGTGCCATTTGTCTAATGTTGTTGCCGTAATCGAGGGTGGCGGCACCAGATTGCTGAAAACCTAGCATTGCCTTAACTTGTAATGCCATTGATTGTTTAGCGCTTTTTACCACGCAGGCTTCGTCTTTCTTACGCTGCGCTTCAGCTTGGTCTAAAGTCCAGCCCACTGGTAGATAGCCGTTTAGCGGATCGTGCGCACTGGTTTGGTCGGTCACAACGTCGGGAATAATCCCTTTCGCTAGCATATCGGGAAAGACTTCAGCAGCATTGCCTAATAGGCCAATTGATACAGGCTTCCCAGCTTTTTTGGCTTCTTCTAGGAGTTGCATGGCTTCTTCTAACGATTGCGCTTTTTTGTCCAAATAGCCCGTGCGAATTCTGAAATCTATGCGGGTTTCATCCACCTCCACAGCTACCATTGAAAAACCAGCCATGGTTGCAGCTAAAGGCTGTGCTCCGCCCATACCGCCCAAGCCACCAGTTAAAATCCAGCGCCCTTCAGCACTGCCTTCAAAATGCGTTTTAGCCACGCTCACAAACGTTTCATAAGTCCCCTGAACAATGCCTTGCGAGCCTATGTATATCCATGACCCTGCCGTCATTTGCCCGTACATCATCAAACCTTCTTTATCCAGAGCATTAAAGTGCTCCCAGTTTGCCCAATGCGGTACAAGGTTAGAGTTAGCAATTAACACACGAGGTGCATTTTCGTGAGTGGGAAATACCCCAACAGGTTTGCCTGATTGAACCAGCAACGTCTCATCAGTATTTAAACGCTTGAGTACTTCTACTATTTTGTCGTAAGACGCCCAGTCACGGGCCGCGCGCCCAATGCCGCCGTAAACTACCAAGTTTTGCGGATGTTCCGCCACGTCTGGATCCAGGTTATTCATCAACATGCGAAGCGGCGCTTCGGTTTGCCAGCTCTTAGCATTTAGTGTACTGCCTCTTGGGGCACGTATTTCTCTTGTAGGGTCGAGGCGTTTCATAAGCTTCTCCTAGGCATATTCTTACGTTTGCCGATTTGTTTTTTATTAGGAAGTGTCATCTTTTTAGAAAGTAGTGAGTTGCTAGCGCCTTTGGCGCGATGACACTTAGAACTCCAAGTGTCCTCCCAAGCGGTATCGACTGCCTGGGTGATACAGCACCGCGTGGCTTACCACTGCGCTTGAACTCGCTTTTGGACTATTATTTAAGGATGTATCTGACGTAGCCTTTAAACCGTTCTTTAACTTGGCATTCGCCTTTGACGACTCGCCAATATTGCTCTCATCGCTGGTTATTGCGCTGGGCACTCGAGAAAAGGTTCGTCGAGTAATTTTCAGGCACGGCTCTTTAGGCTTAATCAAAAGTGCTTGTGCAATATCTTTTTCAACAACTACAGCTTCTACGCTGTGGTCGGCTTGTGAAAGGGGCGCGACCTGATTCAAATAAAAGTTTGCAGTTTGAGCTTTAAAATCTTTATCTAAATAGTCGTTAATCCACGCTGGGTTAACCCACCTGTCTTCATACTGCACAGGTAGATTGTTCTCGCAGTGTACGATAATGCTATGAAATACTGGTTCTCCCACATCGATACCCAGTCGTTGAGCAATAGCGTCACTGGCTGGCGAGGTTTCCAACACCAATATCTCGTTAGTGTATCTATGCCCCCGCTGCTCTATTTCATCGCGAATGCTTTTGATCTCAAGCATTGAGCTCATAGGGCGACTATCTGACACAAAGGTGCCTATCCCCTGGCTGCGCATTAAAATGCCCTCGTCCACCATTTCACTTAACGCTCTTCGCGCAGTCATCCGGCTTACACCGTGCTGCTGGGCAAGTTGGTTTTCTGAAGGCACTTGGCTACCCGGCTTCATCTCACCACTTTCGATGGCATCCAAAATTGCTGTCTTAATTACTCTGTACCGAGGTTGCATATCGTGGCCATTCACAACTAAATTGTTAATAATATGCTAACAGCATACTTGTATATACAAGTATGCACAAGTACACTGAACTCAAAATTTACACTGCGTTTCAGTAAAGATTCTGGTCAAAGCCAGACAAAGAACAAGACGACCAGTTAGACGAAAAAACCAGACAAGAGGTGGCTTAGAGTGGAGCACGTTATGGGTTATCAGTACGACACGCTTATTTACAATGTTCGCATTGCGTCTATGCAAGACAACGAGTTGCCTTATGGCGAATTACCGCCACACGCCATTGCCGTAAAAGACGGCAAAATTGCTGCGTTAATTCCTTGCGATGACTCACTAGACGACGTGTATAAGCAGGCCAAAAGCGTAATAGATGCCACTACCCTAATTCCGCAAAATGAAGGTTCAGCGCCCAAACACCCGTGGCTATTGCCTGGTTTCATCGATTGTCATACGCATCTGGTGTATGGCGGCAATCGCGCCGAAGAATTTGAAATGCGATTGCAGGGCGCAAGTTATGTAGACATTGCGCAGCGCGGCGGTGGCATTAAAGGAACGGTTGAAAAAACTCGACGCTCTGACGAAAACACCCTTCTTCACACTGCGATAAAACGCGCAAAGCGACTGTGCGAAGAAGGTGTTACCACCATTGAAGTCAAATCAGGTTACGGGCTGGATTTAGACACTGAAGTGCGCATGTTACGCGTGGCTAAATCTCTTGAGCAGCATCTTCCTGTGAGTATTCAAACTACCTATTTAGGCGCTCACGCCCTGCCCAATGAATTTGCTGACGACTCAGAAGGATATATCGATTTCATTTGCAACGAGGCACTTCCTCACATTGCTTCGCAAAACTTAGCCGACGCCGTTGATGTATTTTGTGAAACCATCGGCTTTTCAACTTCACAAACAGAACGGGTGTTTAGCAGCGCACAGCAGCACGGTTTACCCATTAAAGCTCATGTAGAACAGCTTAGCGACAGCAAAGGCGCAGTGCTAGCAGCTAAGTACGGCGCACTGTCGGTAGATCACATTGAATATTTAGCTGACAGCGATATTCCATTACTTGCCCAAAGTGGCACCGTTGCCGTGCTTTTACCAGGCGCATTTTATTACTTAAGTGAAGTTCAAAAGCCGCCAGTAGACGCCCTAAGGGCGCACAATGTGCCCATGGCATTAGCGACAGACTTTAATCCAGGTAGTTCGCCGTTAGCCTCAATCCTTACCGCGTTAAATATGGGGTGTGTGCTGTTTCAACTTACGCCAGAAGAAGCGCTACGCGGTGCTACTGCTCACGCGGCTAGCGCACTCGGGCTGCACGACCGAGGTGTTATTGAAGCAGGCAAGCTTGCTGACTTAACGCTGTGGGATATCGAAACGCCGGCAGAGCTTGCCTATAGTATTAATGGCCACCGCCCCGTTGCGGTGTTTAAGGAAGGTAAACATGTTTAAGTGGCAAGGCAGAATAGACAGTGAAGACGGGATTGAGGGCCTACGTTGGCATCAAAAAGTTAACGAACTTGAAGTGGGCGATAATAATTCATTAGCCAACTCAGTTACCCTTGTTGGTTTTGAGAGTGATTTAGGTGTGGCATTTAACAAAGGCCGCGTAGGTGCAGCTGCTGGTCCAAACGCTATTCGCCAAGCACTTGCAAACTTACCTTGGCACTGGCCAAGCGCAGCATTGGCTGATTTAGGGAATGTTACCGCTAAAGAGAACTTAGCCCAAGCGCAAACCCAATATGCCGACGCCATTTGTTATGCGCTCAAGCAAAATGATGGATTGGTCATTGGGCTGGGAGGGGGACATGAAATTGCATGGGGTAGCTATCAAGGGGTTTTCAATGCTAAGTCGAAAACGTCCCGCATTGGAATTATTAATTTCGACGCCCATTTTGATTTAAGAAAGCCTTCACCAAACACCAGTTCAGGTACGCCGTTCAGGCAAGTGTATGATCACTGCCAGTTACACGACACACCGTTTCATTATGCTTGTTTGGGCGTATCGAAAGCGGCCAATACACCAGCGCTGTTTAACTTTGCGAATACGTCCAAGACCCGTTATTTAACCGACGTGGCATTAAATGATGAATCGCTGTGCATGCAACGAATAGATGAGCTGCTATCTCCGATGCTAAAAGACACCGATGAGCTTTACGTCACCGTATGTTTAGATGCATTTCCAGCAGCACAAGCACCTGGCGTTAGCGCGCCCAGTGCATTGGGAATATCCCCCACACTTGTTATCAACACGCTACACTTTTTAGCACAGCACCAAAGTACTTACGGGTATCAATGGAGATTGTGTGACGTTGCGGAAATGAACCCCAATTATGATATTGATAGCCGCACAGCAAAGCTGGCTGCACGGCTAATTTTTGAAGCGGTAGATGCAGTAAGTTCGCACACTTAAACTGTTTAACGCTTTTATGTTTGACGCTTTTATGTTTACTGGCCGCCTGCCCTTTCACACGCAGCGGCGGTAAACAAGACATCGGTAGAGCTATTTAATGCTGTTTCAGCAGAGTCTTGCAGTACGCCAACAATAAAGCCCACCGCAACCACCTGCATAGCGACTTCATTGGGTATATTAAACAGGCTACAGGCCAGCGGAATAAGCAGTAGCGAACCGCCTGCAACACCTGAACTTCCACATGCTGATACCGCAGCGATAACGCTTAACAATACAGCAGTAGGGAAATCTACAGAAATTCCCAAGGTATTAACCGCAGCTAGCGTCAACACGGTTATTGTGATCGCAGCCCCAGCCATATTAATGGTGGCACCTAACGGAATAGATACCGAATAGGTGTCCTCATCAAGCTTTAAACGTTTACACAGCGCCATGTTTACCGGGATATTCGCCGCCGAACTACGAGTGAAGAATGCCGTAATGCCACTTTCTTTAAGGCATTTGAATACCAAAGGATAAGGGTTCTTTTTGGTTGCCAGAAATACTAACAAGGGGTTGGTCACTAGTGCGATAAATAGCATCGCGCCAATCAGTACCGTTAATAAATGAGAGTAGCCAAGCAATGCTTCAAAGCCCGTTGTAGCAATGGTATTAGCTACCAAGCCGAAAATACCGAAGGGCGCGAGTTTAATAACAAAACCCACCACGGTTGTTACGCTATCTGCCATATTTTGAAGTAGCGCTTTCGTTGCCTCGCTAGCATGACGTAGACCTAAACCTAGACCTACAGCCCACGTGAGAATACCAATGTAATTTCCATTTACTAATGCATTTACCGGATTATCTACCATGTTATAAAGCAAAGTAGTAAGGACTTCCGATACACCTTTCGGCGCAGCTTGGCTAACTTCTGAAGTCACTAAGCTTAAGCTGGTAGGAAAAGCAAAGCTTGCCAACACGGCGGTGAGCGCGGCCAGTAGTGTGCCCAACAAATAAAGCACAAGCACGGGTTTGATAAAGGTTTGCTCGTTTTGCTTATGGTTGGCAATGGATGCCATGACCAAAACAAAAACTAATAAAGGAGCAATTGCTTTTAGGGCTTTTACAAATAAGTTGCCCAATAGCCCTGCTGATTGAGCAGCTGAAGGTGAAAAACTCGCTACCGCAATACCACATACAATACCAATGATAATTTGCAGTACCAAACTGCCATTGATGTAGCGCTGAAACAGGCTAGGGCGTGACGTTGAATCCATAAATGTTGGTCCATTATTATTTTTGACGACGCACCATAAAGGATAACGTCACACAAATGAACCTGTTTAGCCTTAGTTACTCGCAAATTACCGTATGCTTGCCGTTTACCAACATTTCCACTTTACAACTGCAGCCTTAGCTCTATTCAACTAAGTCACTGAGTAATGTCATATTTATTTCTATTTCCTGACATCTTATACCTGTACTTTGGTACAGCCTGCCCTAAAGCAGGAAACACTTACAAAGGAAATAAAATGAAAAAATACTTTATATCGATAATGGCTTTTGTAGCTTTTAGTTCAGCTGCAGATAACTGTGTTTACAACTGCCCGACGGGTGTGTCGGGCCAAACAATTACTCGCTCTATTTACACGCTTCACAATAACTCTCAAACTAAATTCGCCAACTGGGTTGCTTATCACGTTACCCCAAGTACTATTGACGGGCCATCTCGTAGTAGAAACTGGAAGGCTGATCCCTCGTTAAACTCTGCAAATACTTTGGAGCCAAACGATTATACAAGTGCATGGGCCACTATTGGTACGGATCGTGGACACCAAGTTCCTCTTGCATCATTTAGTAATACTGCTGACTGGAGTACTTTGAACTACTTATCAAACATTACTCCCCAAGACTCAGATTTGAACCAAGGCCCATGGGTTGATTTAGAAAACGCTGTTCGTAACGTTGTGCGTTCTGGACGAGATGTATACGTGGTCTCAGGACCTCTATATGAGTGGTATTTTGGGTCCCTACCTGAAGCCGACGAATCTCATACTATCCCGAGCGGCTATTTTAAAGTGGTTATAACTGACGTTAACGGATGGGTAGAAGCGTCAGCATTTATCATGGAGCAAAATGCGTCCCGTAGCGATAACTTTTGCTCTACTGAAGTAACCGTGAACGAAGTAGAAAGCCGCACGGGGTTAAATATTATGCCTTCATTACCAAGCTATAAAGAAAGCGCTGTCGAAGGTCAGTTAGGCGGCTTATCTAGCGACCTTGGTTGCTAAAGAGCGATTAGCACTTAGGCAGGGACGCCTACCCTATCATTTTATGTAAGTTTGTAACTGGTTATTGAATTTGCAAGTAACTTTCAACTTTAGTCATTTCATCCTACTGTTCTAAAGCGTCTCCAAAACATTTCTAGTGAACGAGGTCCACGCGTAAATAGGGATCTCTTCGTCAATATAATAGTCTGGCTGAATGCCTACCCCATCGATGGCCATGTGGGGAATACGCAAACTTTTGGTTAAACTGTAATGCAAGGTAAAAGTACCGCTCGGCGAATCAGTTTGATACATGTTTGAGATGTCGAGTACACCTGCGGTGGTTTGCCCAAACAACTTTACTTTCTTGCTTTGTTTAGCCGCCAGCAAAAACTGCTCCGCGGTGCTGCCATTACTTGAATCAACAAATACGCCTATACTTTTTGGCAAGGGTTCAATTTTATCAAATTTCTCTACCGTTACATCTTCACCAATATTGATGTAGCTACCAATGTGTTGCTGAAGAATGTCATATCCGTCTTTAGCCCACTGCTTTTCTTCTTCACTGAAATGAGGGTTTTGCAAAAAGCCGAGCATTCTAGAGTTGTTAAGCTCGGTTGATAAGTATTCCACGCCTACAGTGCGAATAGGGTTGGTGTATAAAATTGGTAGCAAAGAAGCATAGCTTGCATCACTACCACCACCGTTTCCTCGGATGTCGATAATGAGGTTTTCGGTTTTTAAAATCTTGTCCAGGTGCTTAGCAATTAGCGCGTCGATATCTTTTTTGAAGGCATGGTTGAAAGACGGTATGCGAACTAGCACTGTGTTCTCAGAAATTTTCTCAAATAGCGGGGCTTTTGCACTAAGTAGGCGTACATAACGCTTTACTTCAGGCGATGATTCTTGTCGCGGTTCCTGACGGGACATAACGATAAAGCTGTTTCCCAGTACCACATGATTGTTACCCAAGAACATCATGTTATTTATTTGTCGGGCGGAGTGATCGCCCATAAAAAACGTTACTTTTGCGGCATTGTCGTCTTCAGGGTCGTTAACAATGAACTTTACTTGCCCTGCCTTCCATGACGGATTGGTACTTTCAACGATATAGCCTTTATGGACATTGCCTTCTTTTTTTAACGCAACCGTATAGCTGGAAAATTGCCAAATCCCCTCAAGAGACTCATCACTTTTAGTTTCTAAATGCTGTTTAAATGCTGATAAGTCGAAATCATGTACTTTCGATTCGGTTACCGTTTCGTTTGAATTATTTGTATTTAGCGCAAGACCAATATGCCCCTTGCGAAAAAACGCGAGCCAGTCGCTAAGCACAGTTTGGCATTGCGCTTCGTTCTTCGCGCTTTGCACCCGAGCCAAGATGGCATTATTGTGGGCGGAATAAAGGTCCTGCCCTTTTTTCTCTACGCTATATTGAAAACCGGCATCGTTGTTTTCAAACGTGCTCTTTAGCCATTCAAACTCACTTTCACATTGAAAGGTACTACCAAACGAACAGAAAGAGGCAAAAAGAGGGAGTATCGCAAATCGTTTCACTGTTTATGATGTCCATATCTACTTTTAATAACGATAAAGTATCATAAAACTATGATCTTGCGAGCATTTACCTCGCACATACTTGTAAGCAAACGTTTTAGCTACTAATCCCTAAGCGGTGAGTTCACCTCACCGCATAAGGTTTTTCTAGTGCACTTAACCCCACACCGTTGCGTTTGATCACTTTAAGCTGAGTAGGAATACGCTCTTTCATGGCTTCAATATGGCTTATTACACCAATCATTTTTCCGCTGGCATTTAAGTTGTCTAGTGCATCAAGCGCCACATCCAAAGTTTCAGCATCAAGGGTGCCAAAGCCTTCATCTAAAAACAGCGAATCGATACTGGTCTTGTGACTGACCAAGTCAGATAAAGCCAATGCCAGTGCAAGGCTCACTAAGAAACTTTCTCCGCCAGACAGGGTTTTGGTGTCTCGCACCACATCACCTTGCCAGGTGTCTAATACACTTAAACCCAACCCTTCGTTTTCTTTTCGAATTAGCTGGTAGCGACCGTGTAATTTATCAAGCTGCTGATTTGCAAGCTGCACCAAGTTGTCCAAAGTAAGTCCTTGGGCAAAACGTCTGAATTTGTCGCCGCTGGCCGAACCAATTAACGAGTGCAGGTAAGTAATATCGTCGTAATAGGCTTCAAACGCGGCCATCTCATCCACAAGCTGCTGCTGCTTTTCACGGGCTTGATTGTTAGCGCTTAGCTGCTGTTCAATTTGCCCTAAGGAAGATAACAGCGTGTCACGATGCTGAGCTTGCTGGGTAATTTTCGTATCGAGCCACTGTGCACCGTGCTCTTCTAACTCGCTCTGCCACTGTGCTGCGTTAGCATGAGCTTTTAGCGATTGTTCGGTAGCTATCGCGTTTTCTAGCTTTAAGTCCGCTTGTTGTTTTTGCTGGGTTAATCGCTTTTGCAGTTCAAGCAAGGTGTTGCGGGTATCTTCGTCTAAAAGCGCATTACTAAACGCTTGCTCATCGTCAAATGGGCTGCTCGCCAACTGACGACTAAAGTGCTCTGTTGCCTCTGTAAGTGCCTGCTCTTTTTCGCGCATTTGCTCATTAAGCTGGGCAATTTCGGCTTCTAAACGAGACAATATAGTGTCCGTTTGTTGTAGACGAGATTTGCATTCATTTACATTTCGCTCAGCCATTTCTTGGGCGGCGTTTGCCTTATTCCTTGTTTCAGCAATATTCCCTTCAGGGAATACGGTTGTGCGCGAGTCTCGCAGCGCCTTTAAACTATTATCTAGCTGCACAAGCTCTTCAGATACATCCTTTAGCTGATTCTCGGCGCTCTCGATATCACGATTAACCACAAGCAAGGCGCTACTTACCCCTTGCAACTCATCTTTAAGTTTGGCGTGTAGCTGATGATTGTGTTTATAGGTTTTAAGCGCTTCGGCTTTTTCATTTAACCACGTGGCAATTCCATCAATAGCCAAGTTGTGAATATCAGCACCGTGCGCCGTCATAGTTTCGCTAAGCGCTAAAATACTATTATTAATCCCTTGTGTTTTGTTCTCTAGCTCTACATTGCGTTCGTTAAATTGCTTTTCAAAGGTTTCGCGCTGCTGCAGAGAAACTGCAAGTTCTGACTGTTTGGCTTGTAGCAACTGTTGCGCTTCATTTTTAGCCTGCAATGCAGCATTTAGAGCTTGCTCGCACTCTTCTAAACGGGTTAATTGGGCACTAATATCATCGAGACGAGTTTTAAACTGCTGGGTAAATTGAGCGACGCTTTGCGAAGTATTAATGTCGATCTTTTCAAAGCTCGGTATATCAGCACTAAGTACGCTTGAAATCTGCTGCCACTTTTCTAGCAGCGTATCTCGTTGCCCGCTTGCCTGTTCTAGCTTCTTATTAACCTGAGCAAGAGTGAATTCAGTGTGTGTAACGCTTTCTTTTGCCCGCGCCCCTTGCTGCTCAATATCATCTAACTGCTGCTTTAAACTATCTCGCTTTTGGATAGTTTCAGGTACATCAATAACCACGCTAGACGTGGTGTGTTCGTTAGCTCCACAAACAGGGCATGGCTCGCCACTTTTTAACCGTGCGCGAAGGTGCGCCACTTCAGCATCCAGGGCGATAAGCGCCTCTATGTCTTTTAAATTACTACGAGTTTGCTTGTAAGCATCAACCAAGGCTTGGCGGTCAGATTGCTGCTGAGCTAGTTGCTTCGCTAAGTCTTCCTTTTGCGCACCCAGCGATACTTTCTCTTGTTCTAGTGCCAAATATTGCTGTTGAATATGCCCTATCTGTAATACGTTATCCCAATGATGAAGCTTGGTATCACGCTCTTGCTGAAGACTTGCTTTACTGGTTGCATTAGCACTATTAGTATCACTTGGTTTGTCAGATAGCGCGGCCTGAAGTGCCTTTTCGCACTTGGCTACTTGCGCGTTTTTGTCATCGAAGGTCTGCCTTAACGCGCTTAACGACTCATTTGTTTTTGCGATAGCGTCATCTAGGGATGAAAGCGCCTGACGATGATTATTTACGCTTTGTGTCAGTGTTTCTAACTGCTTTTTATCATGTTCAATATGGCGCGCCGTTTCACTCCAACCACTTATAAATTCCGCTATGCCGCTAAGTGTGTGGTGTTCACTCAAGTAAGCTTCCAGTTCACCTAGCTTTGTTTTGTTATCTGCCGAAGCGTTTTCGATTTCTGTGCGCTTTAGTGTTAACGCGTTTATTGATTGCCTTAAACGTGCCTTGTTTTCGTTTGCTTTTTGCTGTTCAGTAGTGAGCTGCGCTATTTGGTTATCTAACGGAATCACCTGCTCATTTATGCGCTTTTCAAGCTCACTGCTTTGTTGCTTTGTAAGCGCTAGCGCTTGTTCAGCGTTGGTCACTTCCAAACTGAGCTGTGCCTTTTGCGATTTTAAGTCTGGCAACTGAGCTGCTTTCTCTTCAAGCCTTTCTTTATAACGGGTTACGTCTTGCTGAAGCCCGTTTCTTTGCAAAAATGGCAGGCGAAGCTTTTCAGCTGGCTCACTTTGAGCGAGAAGATCAAGTTTTTGTTTCGCCTCATTGATGGCGTTATTCGCGCTCTGCTGTGCTTCACTGGCTTCTTTAATGGCGAGTTCGTTAGCGTTAAACGCATGTTGCCACTGCTGTTGCTTTTGTAGCTCAACGAGTGTTTGATTAAACGCGGCGACTTGGCTCTTGGTTTGTGCTTGCTCTTCTTCAAGCTGGGTGATTTGTTCGTCGCTAAGTAAGGTTACGCCGTCTAGCTTTATCGCAAACTCTTTTTTCTTTTGTTTAGCGTCACTAAATTGCTGATGTACTGCCTGTGATATCTGCCCGTAAATTTCGGTGCCAGTTAACTCTTCAAGCAGTTCGGCTCGGTCGGCCTCGTTAGCATTTAAAAACGCAGCAAAATCCCCTTGCGACAACATCATAGACTTGGTGAAACGGGCAAAATTAAGGCCAGTCAGCTTTTCAATCTCTTCGCTTTTCGGCCTAACTTGGGTAGCCAATACCTCGCCGCTTTCAACTTCGGCCAGCTCAACATCAGCACTTTGCAGGTTACCGTCAACTTTCCCTCTGGCCCGACGCATACTCCAAAACGCACGGTATGCTTTTCCCTTAATATCAAACTCAACCTCCGCCAAACACTCCGCCGTGCCGCGGGTCATGATGTCGTTGTTAGACGTTGAAATTGGTCCCAAGCGAGGGGTTTGGTGATAAAGCGCTAAACAAATAGCATCAAGTAGCGTGGTTTTACCTGCCCCTGTTGGGCCAGTTATGGCAAACAGGCCATTGTCGATAAACGGCGAATGGGTGAAATCTATCTTCCACTCCCCTTTTAGGGCGTTTAAGTTTTTAAGGCGTAAGGTCAATATTCTCATTGTATTACTCGCCTTTGTTTTCTGTTGTGTTTGCCAATGTTGCCTCTACTGATACTTCAGCATCTTCATCATTGGTATGCACTTGCTCTACTGCTTCATTAAACAACCGCCTTATCCGGTTTATGCGTGAAGCGCTTTTCTCTGAACCTGCTTCTTTTGTTTCTCTGGCGCTTTGGTCGTCATCTAGCAGGGTTTCTTGTGCCGACTCAGTTGTTGAATTATCTTCTATGCTCTCCAATGCCAAACGCGCTTCAAATACATCGTTTACCGATAGTTCGCTAAGCTGGACGTTTTGCTTTTCCGTTAAGCTATTTATTGTGCGCTTACGCTTGCGTTTCAACTGTAAAATCTCAGCGTTTTTCCCTTCTAACAAGCCCTGAATACGCTGCTGTAGATCAGTCAGATAGTCTTCTGTTTCAACTTCAATGCATAACCACACTGGGTCTTTAGAGCTAATGGCTTTATCCACTTCGCTAACGGCATCATCTGTTTGAGAAGCTAACGTGATGGCATCGCTCTTATTAATGGCCGCCTCAATCGCTTTTAAGTCTCCTTTTATTACTTCCATGACCTGAAAGCACGGTACCGGAAGCGTTGAGATAGTAGGCGTTGTGCTTTCAGATTCAAACGTTATCAACACTACTTGCTTTTGTGTGTTTAGTTCATCAAAACTTAGCGGTATGGGCGAGCCTGAGTAGCGAATGTGTTCGGTTTTAGCCACTTTTTGTGGCCTGTGAATATGCCCAAGTGCAATGTAATCGGCGGGCGGAAACCCTTTGGCGTCAAAGCCTTCAAGGGTGCCTATGTAGATATCGCGTACACTTTCTGACTGACTCACGCCTAAAGCGGTTAAGTGCCCTGTAGCAATAATAGGAATGGCAGCGCTATTTTTACTGCCCTCCTCTCCTTGTTTTTCTTCAATTGAAGCGCGCAGTGACAAGGCTTCATTATAAAGCGCCCCATAATGCTGCTTTATCGCATCGCCCAGCGCTTGACGCTTGTCAGTGCCGCTTTGCCCTGCCTCACTGACAAGCACATCACGCGGGCGAATAAAGGGTACGGCACACAGTACGGCACTGGGCTGCCCCTTGCGATCGTTAAGCGTAATGACTTGTTCACGCAATTCGCCGTATGTACTGGCAATTACGTGGCTATTTAAGTATTTAAGTAGCGCCTTACTTTCGTTCAATACCGATACTGAATCGTGATTTCCCCCCAGCACCACCAATGTACACTGCATCCCCTGAAGTTCACCGATAAACGCATGGTAGAGCTCTCTGGCGTAGCTAGGCGGCGTGCCCGTGTCGAACACATCGCCCGCGACAATAATCGCATCTATTTGATGCACTTCTACTTGTTGAAGAAGCCATTTAAGGAAAGCGGCATGTTCATTTTTTCGACTTTTCGTAAAAAAACTCTGACCTAAATGCCAGTCAGACGTATGCAATATTTTCATGTAGAAGTGAACCAGGCTTGTTGCATTGGAGATAGAGAAACGCATTCGGCGCAATGGCGCTGCTGCTATGGAGTGTCGATGTTGATCAACGCACCGTACAGCAACTATAGAGATTTTGTGGTTTTATGACAATGGTTTGTCTGTGATGCATGTTCACAGGGAGCAGGTAAAAAAAGAGGCACCACACGCTTTAATAAACGTCTGGTGCTCAGGATATTATTTTGATGAAAACAACCCAAAGCTAAAAGCTGGCACAGTAATCTGTGTTTCACCGTTGTCAGAAGCGGAAATTTTAGCGGCTCCTGAAACAACTAAGTAGCTTTCATACTGCTGAGAAACCGTTACCGTTTGCTGCTCGGCTGACACGTTAAACACAACTAAAAGTGCTTCGTCATTTTGTTGCGCCACGCCCCCGTTTGGCATTGTGTCATTCGCTACGCGGGCGAAGGCAAACACCTGCTTATTATCATCAAAGAACTTATTTTCTTGCACTCCATATTGAAGTAACGCCTGCTGCTTGCGAATGGCAGCGTACTCTGCAATTGATTTGTACAGCGGGTGCTGAGGGTTGAAGTTGTCATTTTTGGTGGTTTGCTCAGTACCTAACAACGTATTGTCGTTATAGCTAGCTACCTTAGATGGCATCATATCTTCTCTGGCATCCACATCGTTACCATCACCGGTAAAGCCTTGCTCATCGCCATAGTAAACGACGGGTACGCCGCGAGAGAAAAACATCATGGCATGTGCCAGCATACTGCGCTGCAGCTTTTCTTCGTTAGACGCATTGGGTAAATGCTTATTTAAGAAGAAGCCCGGGCGACCCATATCGTGATTGCCTAAAAAAGTAAGCAGTTGATTAACGTTGCTGTCTTCGTCATTGTAAAGGTGATCTTGTGCTATCAGAGTTTCAATGGTCGACACTGGCTTGTCTTCAAAGAACACGCCTCCCACCGCACTTTGAAATCCAAAATCAAGCACGGCAGGAAGTTTACCCTCGGTAGTGAATGAACTTAGCGCTTCAGGGTTTGGGTCATACACTTCACCAAATACATGAAAGTTCTTAATTCCCTCAGCTTTAGCGTGCGCCATAATTGCCGGTGAGAATGCTTGCCAAAATGGCAACTGGACGTGCCTTACCGTATCAATTCTAAAGCCGTCAGGTTTAAATTCACTGATAAGCTTGGTGTAAATATCAATCATCCCTTTAACCACTTCAGGGTCTGAAGTATTGAAATCATCTAACCCATTAAAATCGCCATATAAACTATTTTCACCTTCAAAAGTTGTATCACCTTGATTGTGGTAAAAGCGCGGGTCGTTTAGCCATTCTGGAAATTTCTCACCCTGCTCTTTTTCTGGAACAAAAGCACGGTAAGTCCCTTGCTCTTTCACTTCCTGCAAGCTGCGATAAGTGCACTGGTCTAGTCCACTTTTAAACGAACCGTCGGCGTTGTGACACTCTTCATACTTAATCACGTCTGCCGTATGGTTAGTAATGATATCGAAAAATACTTTAATATCTTTTTTATGCGCAGTGTCAATCAAGCGCTTTAAATCGGCGTTACTGCCAAAGTGAGGGTCAATTTCGGTGAAGTCGACTATCCAATATCCATGGTGGGCAAAACCACCTTTCTGCACAGCTTTATTACGCAAAATAGGTGTCATCCAGATAGCGGTGATCCCCATAGATTTTAGGTAATCCAGTTTTTGTTCGATGCCCGCCATGTCGCCACCATGAAACGCCCATTTAGACGTTGTGTCGAGACCTCCGTGAGAGATCGATCCTTTTGGTGCCCCGCTGTCGTTACTTACATCGCCATTGTTAAATCTGTCTGGCATAACGAAATAGAAGACGTCTTCGCGCACGTCGCGCTTTAGGTAACTACTTTGTGGCTGTGCCGCATTGTTGCTCTCGCCACTGTTCGTCGCACCGCTGTTAGGGTCTCTATTGTTAAGAGATGGGCTGCAAGCAGTTAACGCAAGCAATATTGCGGTAAAGGACATTGTCATTTTAGATGTTTTTTGAATCATTAACCTGCTCCTTAGTAGGTTAAAACTGAGCAATAATATTTTGAGCTAGCGCTTCGTCATCAAACTCGGCCATACCGCTAATTCCTATTGCACCCACTACTTTGCCTGCCTTATCTTTTACAGATACACCACCCGCCATACCTGTGATGCGAGGGTCGGTCCAAAAGTTAATGGTTTTGCTCGTTTCTTTTGCCCACGCAGCAAGCTGACTGGTTTTTTGCCTGTCTCTGGCTGCCGTATAAGCCTTGTTCTGCGCTAGTAGACAGGTTTGCGGGCTAGTTTCATCCATACGAGAAAACGCGATAAGTTCACCCACGCTGTCTACAACAGCAACGGCAATGTGTTGATTGTTTTCTTGCGCCCAATGAATGCTATCTGTAATCATTGATTGAGCTTGCGCTAAAGAAATAGAACCCATCATGGTAACTCCACCCCTTTTGCACTTACGTACAATGCGTACCAGTCTTCCCGAGTAAGCGTCACTGTAACGGCTTCTGCACTTGCTTTAATACGCTTGGGGTTTGCCGAACCAACAATTGGCTGAATGTTGCTGGGGTGGCGCATTAACCAAGCCAACACGATTGCGTCGGGCGATACACCATATTTTTGCGCTAAGGTCGCAACGAGTTTTTTAGTCGCTTCTTCTTGCGCAGTTAGCGTGGCGGGTGCTCCGGTATATTTACCCTGGCTTGCTGGCCCCCACGACTGCATTTGAATGTTGTTTTGCTTTGCGTATTGAAGTGTGCCCGCTGTAAAGTTCACATGCTGCCCATCTGGGTTACCGACATAAATACCTTCATCCACAAAGCCTAAGTTAGTAAGACTCATCTCAACCTGATTCGCAATAAGCGGCTGATTAATATAGTGATTAAGATGCTGCATTTGTACGCCGCTCATATTCGACACGCCAAAGTGCTTAACCTTACCGCTATCAAACAAGGCATCAAATGCAGCGGCAACCTCCTCTTCTTCCATCAATGGGTCTGGGCGGTGCAGCAAAAGCAGGTCGAGATATTCCGTATTTAATCGCGAAAGCGTGTTTTCAACAGAAGTGACAATCCAGTCTTTCGAAAAATCGTAACGTTTGGGCCCGTGTTCATCTTCAAAACGAATCCCACATTTAGACTGAAGCACTATCTCTTCCCGTAAGTTAGGGCGTGCTTTTAACACTTCACCAAATGCTTGTTCTGCTTTACCCATTCGGTATATATCAGCATGATCGAACACGGTAATACCGGCTTCTAGCGCAGCATCGACCGCCGCAAACGCATGCTGGGTTTGATCTTTGGTTAATGGGTTAAAGTCCCACTCTCCACCAATAGCCATACAGCCGTAAACCAGCTGACTGGCGTGTGAAATGTACTGATTTAGAGGAAGGTTTTTCATATACACCGCTCGCAAAAAAGAATTAATAAAGGCCTTTCGGATAGCTCAAGTTTACGCTTGCAGTTACCACCTTTCAGCGCACAATAGCGAAATCATTATTCTTTATAGCGAATAGCTGTATTCCATATATAATCACTAACTCTACATTTTCTGATGTGACGTTGCTCAAGACGCAGTTTTTCGAGCATGTTGTGAATATTTATCTCCGATTTAATCTCGTGTAAAAAGTAACAAGCCAATGAAACCACATAAAAAAGTCGAGCGATTGATGCTGTTTAGTGCGGTAGCAGAAACCTTAAGCTTTGGTGCTGCGGCAGAGAAAATGCAGATATCGAGGGGCTACCTGTCGGAGCAAATAAGGGAGCTTGAACTTGCGTTAGGCGTAAAGTTGCTGCAGCGCTCAACACGCCAAGTAAGTCTTACCAACGAAGGTAAACAAGTGTACGCCGATACACAGAAGATTAATCGCAGCGTGGTAGAGCTAGAGCAAAATTTAGTACGTGAGCAAACGCAGCTAGAAGGAATTATCGCCATTACGGCGCCGAATATGTTTGCGCACTACTTGTTAAGCGAACTGTGTTTTTCCTTCTCGCAGCAGCATCCTGATGTTTCGTTCCATTTAGATACCAGCTATCAAAGGCACGACTTAAACCGAGGTCATTTCGACTTGGCGTTTCGCTCTACTAACAACCCGCCGCAAGATATGGTGGCCAAGCCATTATTTACTTATAGCCACACAATAGTTGCAGCACCGCAATACCTTAAGCAAGCCGGCACACCCAAAGTGTTGAGCGATTTAGATGCGCACCAGTGCTTTTGCGGCCCCGACCAAGATAACTGGCTCATAAACGGTAAGCGCACAGCGGTTAAAGGCTGGTTAAAACTTAATGATAATCTGGCGCTCATTCAGCATGTGCTGGAAGGCCGCGGCATTGCAAGACTGCCAAGCTATGTGGCGAAAAAGCATAGTAAGGCGGGTGAACTGGTCGCACTTTTTGAAGAAATTAAGCTGGGGTCGACACCGAGTGAGCCTCCAATAAAAAGCCCCAGTCAGCTGTTTGTTGTGCACCCACAGCGTCCCCATCAATCGCTAAGAATAAAAGCCTTTTTAGACACAGTTAAACAAGCACAACACGAAGGTTATTTTAGCGGATAAGTACTCAAACTGTCAGCGCTTACCTGCCGCTATTCACGTGCGTAGTGAGTAGCAATAAGACTTGAAAGCTTCGCTTAGGCTTTTCATTCCTTGGCGTACTATTATCGACGTTAAAGGGTAAATCAAACAGGCTGATAAATATTATCCCAGTAGTCATCAAGTATCTTCACAGCATCGTTAAGCGCCCGCGCCACAAAAATATCGCCATATTGTTCGACTAGCTCCATGTCCACCAGCTTATTAATAGCGTCAGTAACGTCGAAATCGAGCGCACAATCAAGCTCTTCTGAAAAGTAACTTTCTATTACACTATCGAGCGTTGCTAATGTCATTCCACCAGCGGCAATCTCGCGCTCTGCACGCACCGCGCAGAATGCAGCACCACCTTCTACAGACACTTCACTACATTTCAGCAAAAATGTATAAGCCAACAAAGCTTCTTTGCAGTCCTCTTCCTCTGCTGCATCAATTAACGTATGAAACACGCCTGCATTATTGTCTAAATTTTTAAAATAGAGGTTGTCAGACAAGGCTTTCATAAACCTGATTTTTCTGTTTTTAAACTTTGTCCATTCCTTAAAGATAAAGCTGCCGAATACACCCATGCCAATACCAAAAGTGATTAGGCTTTGCTTAGTCAATTCCACTTCATCGTCTTTAAAGCCTAGCCAAAAGGCCAGAAAAGATGCCATGAGAAGTAACGACGCGCCTAACTTAGTCACTAGTACCACGGTGCCACCTATTGCCGCCGATGCACTAATGATCAACTTATCTAGCGGACGCATTTTGACTTCGCTATTGGGAAACAGCATCTCCAAGTCTGCTTTAGGTACGTTTTGGAAAAGCTTTACTATGGTGGAACCAGGTTTAAAGGTAACTGGCGTTTGCCCTTTCTCTTTGAAGTAGGCTTCATCTTTAAAAGTGATATAAACAGCCACTTTGTCGTAGTTGGTAAATGACACCTGCTTTTTTCGCAACCCGAAAAAAGTACGCAGCGTTTCAGTTTTTACCGACTCGCCCCGTCGATAAAACACCACATCTTCAAAGTCTTCGAAGCTAACCGCAAGGCGCACTTTAAACAGCGACTCTTCGTTTAATGCTGCTTCTAAATCTTCGTTTGTGACTTTTTCAAAATTGGCCGCGTTTAATAGATTGGCAAACGCACTCGAAAACGCCTTTTGGCTTTGCTTCCTAGTAGCTCCACTTGAAGGTGTAAGATCGCGGGTGTCTTTGTTTGGGTCAAAATCGTTATAGCTATCTTTTAGACCCTCAAGTTGCTCATGATATTGATAGTGTATGCGATTAACGAGCAACGTTGAGAACGTGCGAAAAAGAGTCCTCTCTTGCACAATTACGTTTTCACACAATCTACTAACATCATGTTTGCGAAATGGGATAAAGCGTTCTAATGGCATCGAGTGGTCTTATTAGTTCGAGTGTTTCTTGTTAGATGGAAATAGTTACCGTACTGTAACAATGAAAACAACCACTTATAAATAAATTAAGCCTAATTGATAATGCCTTAGACATAGGCTTCGCCTAATGTCTAAACGACATAAATGTTAAATATAGTTAACATAGACTACACTAATTCTTAATTATACTTGTAATTTTCGGAGACGTTATGTTCGTATCAAGTTCTCGATACAATAATGACATTTCGGCTCTTAGGGACGAGAGCCAAGGCTTGCTTGGTACGCTGGATGCGTTCAAAAACACAATGGCCTATGCCATTTATAGTACCGATGGACAGTGCACATTTGCCTCTCCCGTATTACTTTCCATTTTGGATTACCCAAATTCAACCGCAACGTCGTTTTCCCATGCGGCAATGCGCGTTGAAGGTGTTGAACCTGAGTCACAGTACAAATCGTTTTGGCAACACTTGGTCAATGGCGGCAGCTTTAGCGACACGGTTGCAAGAAAATCGGCGTTAGGTGAAACGAAGTGACTTAAGGCAAGCTACGTAGCGGTGAATAAGCATGGCGTTACAGAAATTCATGCCATTTACCACGATATCACTGAACATGAAAACGCCTATTTTGCCGGTAAAGCAGTGACTGACGCACTAAACAAGTCGATGGCGGTGATTGAGTTTCATCCTGATGGAACAATTATCACGGCAAATGAGAATTTTACTGCAACAGTGAAATACAGTTTGGCCAACATTCAAGGTAAACACCATCGCATGTTCTGTCGCGATAAGTTTTATCAAGAAAATCCTAATTTTTGGGATAACCTTGCCCGCGGTAATTTCTCTTCAGGCCAGTTTGAGCGCGTAGATGCGCACGGTAACGCATTGTGGTTGGAAGCAACGTACAACCCCGTGTTTGACGCTTCGGGCCGAGTGGTAAAAGTTATTAAATTTGCATCTAACATTACCGATGCAATTAACGAAAAGAATGCAATCGCACAGGCGGCGGAACTCGCAGTATCAACGGCAGAAGAGACGTCTCAAATTGCCCATGAAGGAGCCTCGTCACTTCAACGAAGCGTTGAGATTTTCAATACAGCCATGTTAGAAGTTGAGCAAACCAATCAACTTATGCACGAACTGAGTGAGCAATCGCTAAAAATTGAAACCATTGTGACAACGATTAGTGGCATTGCTGAGCAAACCAACCTTTTAGCACTAAATGCCGCTATTGAAGCTGCACGTGCAGGCGATCAAGGTAGAGGATTTGCTGTAGTAGCAGATGAAGTGAGGCAGCTAGCGCAACGTACCAGCGATTCGACTGTGGAAATTGAAAGTGTAGTGGCAGAGAACAGAAAGCTTGCTGACAAATCCACGAAGAAAATGGCAGGCGTTAAAGACAGTGTTGACCAAAATAGTCAACAGATTGCGCAAGTGCAAAGCATTATTGATGAAATTCAAAAAGACGCATTGAATGTATCTGAAACTGTATCAGGTATTCTACGCTAGCAGTCATGTTAAATTAGTAAAAAGGGCTGTTGTATCATCAACAGCCCTTTTTTTTAAACCCGCTTTTTCACACAGCCGATTTTTCGCGTACGCATACGTACAAGCCTAGCACCGTTTAATTGTGGGGGGGTTATTTTGCGTGCACCACGCTAGCAATCTGCTGCTGTTGAATATTCAGGTACTTCTTGATGCTTTCCCCGTTCTTGCCATATTGATCAACAAACGCAGCGACAGATAGTCCGTTACACGTCATGTCCTGTGCTACGTACTTTTTATCTAGCGCAGATTCTTTAATTTGTTCATGTAGCTTCCACTTGTTCCCGGTAGCGGCAGCAACGCAAAGGTTAGAGGTGACCGAATCGTCGGTAGGCTTAAATTCTACAGAAGCTAAAGCACTTCCGGTGAACACAGTAGTAAGAGCAACAATAGCGATAGCAGTAATACGTGATTTCATAGCATGATTTCCTTATTGGGACGAAGTTACGTTGTTGTGGCGTTACGCCTTGGCCACACTCATATTCACTATTACAATCACTGCGCCAACTTTATAAAACTATTTAAATTCATAAACTTAACTTCAAATTAAGAAATAAGCCCCCGCTAGAACGGTAAACGAAATACGACCTTTCAAGATAATTCGCCAAATAGTAGTATTTTTGACCACTGCGTTCTATCTGAGCCTATCGTCGTCTAAAATTTCGTTTTATTAAGCGATAAAACACACTGCTTACCTTATTTGGCTTAAATAAAAAATTGTCTTAGCTTACAATGCGCTGATGACTTATCCCGTTCCAGCTAAACAGGTTGAAACCCTGTACGAAATTAAGAAAAGCAAATTCATTGCTTGTGCCGGCTTTGCAAATTCTCGTGAAAGTGCAATGGCGCTTTTAGATAGTGTGAAACAACGGTATCCCGACGCCAGACACCATTGTTGGGCTTATGTTTTTGGCAACCCTAACTCGCCAAGTAGCGCGGCGATGGCTGATGACGGCGAGCCTAGCGGCACTGCCGGTAAACCCATATTAAATGTACTCCAGCACAAAGATATCGGCGACATAATGATTATTGTCACGCGTTATTTTGGCGGAATTAAATTAGGTGCGGGGGGATTGGTAAGGGCTTACTCGGCTGCAGCACAGCAAGCCGTAGATGCTCTTGAGGTAAGACAAGAGATAAAGCTGGAACCGCTTAGCGTAGACATCGATTTCAAACACGAGCAGTTTGTACGTCACTTGGTAGAGCAAGCTCAAGGTAAAATTGCGAACTGTAACTATGGAAGCAGTGTGGTAATAAATGTTGAGCTACCTTTAGATGCACTGGAAGACTTTAAAAAGCAGATGGCCCCCATTGCTTTTTCAGTGTCAGTTGAAAACGAGTAAGCAATAGAAAACAACAAGCAAGCGATAAAATTAAGACTAGCTTTTGACGGTTTCTATATGTAAATAAAAAAGGCTCTGAAAACCACCAGAGCCTTACCTTTTAATCACACATAACTAGGGCCTGTTAACCTTATCCTTTAAAGGTGCCTCGAATGGGGTAGTTGTTATCTGGGTTACGTATAAACTCCAAGCCTGATACGAGTTGCTCTAAGTCAGGGCGCACAAACGGCGCGTTTGCTATTTCAGCAATATGAATGTCGTTTTTTTCATTCACTACAAATAGCGCAGGTTCAGCAAAATTGTGGTCGGTTTCTTTATCTGAGCGCGGCTTGGAGATGTATAGCCCAAGTTTTTCCATATCTTCTTGCGAAAGACCGTAAGCGATAGGGAACGTAATCGACAGGTCGTCTAGATGCTCATCGAGCTGTGCTTTGCTGTCACCACTTACAGCCACCAAATCAATATTGAGCTCGCGTAGACGACCTTTATAATCTTCTAATTTGTTCAGGAATTTAGTACATATTGGGCAGTGTTTACCGCGATAAACAACCACCATTTTCCAATCACATCCCTCTTCTTTATTGGTAAGCGACACCGTTTCCCCTGTGGATAGGGTTGCTGAGACATCGGGAAATGTCGTTGCTGGATGCATTTTTTGCGTATACATAAAAACTCCTTAAAGTCGGTTTAATCCTTCAAAGTACAAGCAAGATCGCGATAAGCTGCTTTGTACAGATACACATCAAAGTAAAATTCTATACGTTGTACCCAACTTTCAGATCGTTTATTTGAACAATTGTTCAAATTATTATTGTTTTTCCTCTCGCGTTTTCTATACCAGTAACAGACACAAAAAAAGCAGCTCAATTGAGCTGC
>NZ_JBHNZD010000033.1:0-41281 GCF_054960375.1 Alteromonas sp. G4i35
GGCGCTAATAAGCGCCGTTTTTATCATTGCTCAATATTACGTAAATTACATTTTGTACGCTACGGTAACGTAACCGAAGCGGCCAATGTTGTCGTACGCGCCGTCTATTGAACCCGTGCCTGTCGTGCCTGTCGGTAGCGCACGGTTAAACAGGTTATCAATACCCACAGTTAGGCTAACACCGTTAGCAAAGTTGTAACCCGCGGTCACGTCAGTCACAGCGTATGAAGGCAGTTCCATACGGTTGCTCGGATTTGGGTTACGCGCTAACTCTTGGTTGTCGTAAAGGCTTGAACGTTCTAGGTAGCGAGTTTTCCAGCTTGCTTCCCAATCACCACGGCTATAGTTGATGGTGAATACACCCTGCCAATCAGATTCTCCTGCCGTACCTGCGTACTGATAGAATACTTCAGGGTTATCTTGGAATGGGAATTCTTTGCGGTCTTTAAGGTAAGTCGCAATCAAGCTAGTACGGAATGCGCCTTCTAGCGCGTCGAAATCATATCCTAGTTCGAAGTCGATACCCTTGGCTTCTTGACCCGCGATGTTCAATGCATAGCTACGAATCTGAGTGATTTCACCGGTAGTTCCATCACGGTCGATAAGGCCACAGTATACGTTGTTAATACCCGACTCAGAGTCAACACAGCGGTCCAAAATTGTTTGGCCGTCAATAGACGAAATCGCGTCTGTCAGCTCGATTTCCCAGTAGTCAACAGTAGCCGTAAAGCCTTCAAACCAGCTAGGAGTATAGACAACACCTAGTGTTTTAGAGATTGAGCTCTCCGCTTGCAAGTCAATGTTTCCACCGTTTACGCCTTCTAGCGTTGCTGAGTCGTAATCAGAGTTGAAATCTGCAGGGATACCTAACGCTGCACAGTTTGCAATGCGTTGGTCGGCGTTGGCTAAGTCAGCAAGGTTGTCTGTACGACATGGATCGTCTACGCGGAAGAAGGTTTGGCTTGCTTCACCATAAAGTTCACCGATGTTCGGCGCGCGTAGTGCAGATGATTTTGTCGCACGTAGACGTAAATCTTCATACACTTTCCAATCTAGACCAAGCTTCCAGCTTTTCGCGTTGCCAATCGAAGAGTAGTTGGCAATCCGCGCCGCAGTATCAAATGTCAGCATTTCTACGCCAGGGAGATCGGCAAGTAGTGGAATAGTAACTTCAGTAAATACTTCTGATACATCGTAATCGCCTTTATCTTCACCTAGAGTGTTGAAAAAGGTACCCGCTGCATTATCAGGTTCTTCAATTTCGCTTTTTTCTTTGCGATATTCAACACCGGCTGCAAAGCCAACGTATCCTGCAGGTAATTCATAAATACCAGAGTTTGCGATGGTTGCGCCAGCGTTGTATTGTTCAATTTTGCTTGTGCCAACTGATGTAGTATTGACGTAGTCAATTGCTTCTTGTGAAGGCTGACCAAAGCCCATAATGTTCAGCGGTACACAGCCGTCATCACTACCTGACGCACAAACAATGTTTCCATCGCCGTCAGTTACTGCATTAAGTGCATTTTCGAAGTTTTGCAAAACAAGGTTGTTGCGGTTCTCACGCTCTAATTCAGTTTTGCCGTAGTTTACAAATGCCTCGTAGCTCCACTCGTCACCAATGTAGCCTTCGATACCTAGCACGTAGCGATAAGTTTCACGCTCGTCTGCTTCGGTGCGGCGCCCTAGGTCAGTCATCATGCGGTTAAGCTGAATGCTGTCTAGTTCGTTTTCATCCATGTATGCGGCAACGCTATCATCTAGAAAGGCATTGTTACGATAAATGGTTGTCTCTGAGCCGCCATAGAAGAAAGCAGGCTGACCCATTGTAATTGCACGAGTACGCGCGTACTTAGCCTGTGCATACACTGTGGTGTCGTCGTTTAGCTCGTAGTTACCTTTTACATTTAGGTTAGTACGATCAAACTCAGGCTGAAGCTGCGTAAACTGGCGCAGGTTAAACGAATCACAGTTTGCGCAGAACGCACCGTCTACTTGGTCACCGGTGTAGATTTCGCGAATTGAACCGTCAGCGTTGAAAGTCTGAGAGTTGCCGCCAAAAACGCCAGAGTTGTTTAGTGTGTAGTAGCCCGCATTAGCAGTGTAAAAGTTGTCAGGAAATGCCGTTGAATTTAACTGGTCTTCACTGCGCTCGTATCCCATGATGCTTTCAAAGCTCATATTACGATACGACGTTGCAGTCCAAGGGTTGTCAAGGGCCTCTAAAGCTTCTTGTGAGCTGTATTCGGCTGCAAAAGCAATGTTGCCGCGATCATTGTCGAAGTTAAAGCCGTATGATGCCTGGTATTTATCGTTCTTATAACCGTTTTCCTGTGCAAAGCCTTGCGTCGCACTCACGTCGAAACCTTCAATGTTCTTTTTAAGAATGAAGTTAACAACACCAGTTACTGCATCTGCACCATAAACCGCAGAAGCACCGCCAGTAACGATTTCTACGCGCTCAATCCACGAAGTAGGGATGGTGTTGGTATCTACCGCTGCAGAGCCTGCTGAAGAAGATACGTGACGTTTACCGTCTACCAATACTAACGTGCGGTCAGTACCCATACCTCGTAGGTCAAGAATATTTAGACCAGCAGTTCCAATAAATTGACCTGAATTACCCAATGAGAATGTGTTTGCAAGTGAAGGAAGCTCATTAAGCACCTCACCAATGTTCATCGCACCTGAATTAAGAAGTGACTCACCAGAAATGGCTGTTACTGGTGATGGAGCGATAGCGCCCTGACGAGAGATACGAGAACCGGTGACCTGAATTTTTTCAACGTCAGCGCTTTCATTTGTTGAGTCCTGTGCAAGAACGTTGCCTGAGGTCAACGCGACACTTCCTGCTAATGCTAACTGAACTGCAGTTGCAATATTTTTCATGGATTGTTCCTAGTGAATTAGATTTACGTGCTTGTTGTTGGTTAACGCCCCGTAAATAGGCAAGGGCTAGCCAAATTGCATGCGTAGTTTTTACTTATGTTGCAATGGCGCGCATTCTAATTATCTAGTATTAAATAAATCAATTTTTTGCGGTGAATTAAATTCTAGCTATGAAAGAGTTAACTTAATTTTAAAGAATTTATAAATAGTAGGTTTAATTAATATTTTTAAGTTTTGTATTAATAATGTTCAACAATTGTTTTTATATTGACCATGTGGTCGAAAAGTGTCTTTTTAGAGCACTTAATAAGCGGTTTTCGTCTTGTTTTTCATTTGCTTGTTTAGTTTTGAGTTAGAAGGTTTTTGCTCGTATATTGCACTAACTGAGTAAATTTAAACCGTGTATACTAAAGTTTCTTTTTTTAACGTGAATAATAGTTGTTTTGTCGCTGTTTTAAATCAGGTAATTGATAATGTTGCTCATAAGTTAAATATTCGTTACTTCTCCATGTGCTATATTTTCTCTCTTATTTCTTAATGATTTTTTTAATTATCCTTGATTCTGTGGAAACTATAAATAATGTGAGGGAGTTAACCTTAAATAAGGTCGAAAAGATGAGAATAACGCTGATACTGTTTTGAACCGCTAGAAATGAAAGAGCCCACTTTGATATGGGCTTTAGTGCGCTTTCAAAATGCTCTTGCTTAACAAAAGTTTTGAGGCGTATTAAGCACTGAGCTTCTGAGCTAATTCCTGCCTTACTATTTCAGCGCCAGCGCTGAGCGCCTCAAGCTTGCCTCGAGCAACCTGTCGTGAAAGGGGGGCCATACCACAGTTTGTACAAGGGTAGAGTTTGTCGGCATCCACGTACTTTAATGCTTCACGTAATGTAGCTGCTACTTCTTCTGGTGTCTCTATTGTGTCAGTTGCAACATCAATAGCGCCCACCATCACTTTTTTGCCTTTAAGAAGCGAGATCAGTTCAATGGGTACATGGGAGTTATGGCACTCCAGAGAAACCATATCAATATTAGATTTTGCTAGCTTAGGAAAGCTCTCCTCATATTGTCGCCACTCAGAGCCTAATGTCTTCTTCCAATCGGTATTAGCTTTGATGCCATATCCGTAGCAAATGTGCACCGCAGTTTCGCATTTAAGCCCTTCAATGGCTCTTTCTAATGCGGCAATACCCCATTCATTGACCTCATCGAAAAATACGTTAAACGAAGGTTCATCAAACTGGATAATGTCAACACCAGCAGCCTCAAGCTCCTTTGCCTCTTGGTTTAGTATTTTGGCAAACTCCCACGCAAGTTTTTCGCGACTTTTATAATGGTCGTCGTACAGCGTATCAACCATCGTCATAGGGCCAGGTAACGCCCATTTTATGGGCTGATCAGTTTGGCTCCTTAAGAACTTTGCGTCTTCAACGAACACTGATTTTGGCCGTGTAACAGCTTGGGTAACGACAGGTACGCTAGCGTCGTAGCGATTTCGAATACGTACGGTTTTACGGTTTTCAAAATCAACACCGTCAAGGTGCTCAATAAAGGTAGTTACAAAATGCTGACGGGTTTGCTCACCGTCACACACAATATCGATGCCTGATAGGGCTTGTTCCTGAAGCGTAACGCGAAGCGCGTCTTTTTTGCCTTCCTCTAATGCTTCATCTTCTAGCTTCCACGGCGACCACAGGGTTTCAGGCTGTGCAAGCCACGATGGTTTTGGAAGACTGCCTGCAATAGAAGTGGGGAGTAGTTTTTTCATGTGATTCGCTTTTTTCTAATCAATAATTTGTATGGATGCGCGAGGGGCAGAACGTACTGCCCTTATCATAGTTTTGTTGTCGCAACGTGTGCGGTTTGAATGTCGCAAGTATCTAAATCAACGGATCAGGCGTAGCTTGCTGTGAATTGCGCTAACTTGTGTTGATAAGGCTTTATAAAGTTCTCTTCTACGAACTTGCCTTGTTCAACGGCTAGATGAGTCCGCTCTTCACGGTCATAAACAATGCGAGTCACTGAGTGATCGCTATTTTTCAAGTTTGGTTTGTAGCTTAAACCTGCCTGGGCGTTAGCGTTATAAATCTCAGGGCGATAAATTTTCTGGAAGGTCTCCATCGTAGCAATAGTGCTGATAAGTTCTAAATTGGTGTAGTCGTTTAACAAATCACCAAAGAAATAAAATGCAAAAGGAGCAGCACTGTTTGGTGGCATGAAATAGCGCACGTTTAAGCCCATCTTCTTGAAATACTGTTCAGTTAGTGATGATTCATTAGGCTGATATTCAACGCCTAAAACGGGGTGCTGATTTTCTGTTCGACGGTAGGTTTTATTGTCGGAAACGCTTAAACAAATGACCGGCAGCTTTGAAAAATGTGCTTTATAGGCTTCTGAATTAACGAAATACTTAAACAACTTTCCGTGCAGATCACCAAAATCGGTAGGGACACTGAACGAAGACTGGCCACGATTGTGATTAGATAGACGAACGCTAAAGTCATAATCGCGAACATAAGACGAGAAGTTGTTTCCCACAATACCTTGGGTACGCTTGCCCGTTTTTTTGTCAATTATATTGGTTTGTAAGATCTCGATAGTTGGGAATGTGTTGCCGTTACCCTCAACGTCGATATCTACCGACACAATTTCAAGTTCGACAGCATAGCGATCGCCACTTTCATTATCCCAGCTAGCCAGTGCATTGAAGCGGTTGTTTATCATGCTTAGTGCATCGCGCAAATTTTCTTTGCGGCGTTGACCACGAGCTAAATTGGCGAAGTTGGTGGTGATGCGTGTGTTGTCTGAAGGGCGATAATCTTCATTAAACTGAACGCTGTTAATAGTAAAAGAGAAATCTGTGTTCACGTTGTTGTTCATGAGAATGCGCTTCTATTCCTAAAGTTAAACCGAGTAGTGAGACTGCTGTAAAAGCTATGAACACGTTATACGTTGATTTAACTATGAATAAAAATGACTTATTTTCATTTTATCATGAAATATTGTCATGTATTGGGCGGGCGAAGAGCTAGTCGCCTACTATTGAGGTGGTAGATCTTTACTTGAAGTTGAGGTTTGCCACGAAATGCACAAATTATGCGTGACTGATAAAACGTAATCATCACCGCCACAGTGACCAGTTTTTGTATGTGGCGGTCTATCCGCCACTAATGATTGCGTAACGCATCAATTAATTCGTCTTTGCTCATGTTAGAGCGACCTTCAATGCCGACTTCCTTGGCCTTTTGATACAGTTCCTCTTTAGTGCGATCCTCGTACTTTTTGCCTTTTCCACCATCTTTAGAAGGCGTTTGTTCGCTATTGGCTTGCGCATTGGCAATCCGCGCCGACTTCTCTTTGCTATAGCCTTCCTCGCGAAGGGCTTCGTAAGTGTCGTCGTTTTTAATTTGGTTGCCGTGGTCCTTAGCCATATTTAACTCCTGTTTTGCATACTGAGTAATCGATTAATGTTTCGCCGTAATTCTTACTTTGTATTTATATAGATGGATTACACAGTCGTATAAAAGGCAGGCTTCAAGTGCGAAGAACCAATAGCGAGAGAGTGCTGCGCCTTTAACATCAGAAAAAATGTCATTCATCGCAAACGCTAAAAACGACAAAATAACGCTGCACCGTAATGTAACGACTTAACGCGTTAAAACTTCTTATGTTGTCAATTTTAGTGCGCCACATGCACGTAGAAAGTGCATTTATGTCAATGGTTTAGCGTTTTTATGCTATTGCGCGTTTAAAAATAAGCCTTTAGTCTAAAGTGAATGTAGACGGAAGACAGAGCGAAATATGAATAAAAATGAACAACAGAGCACCGTGAATTCTTCACGCCGTAATTGGTTAAAGTCAGTGGGATTAGGTGCAGGAGCAGTAGCGCTAACGACCAGCGTTGACAGTATTATGGGCGACCTTCGTGCCGCAGGTATGCAAACTGAACACTTCCCGTCTGCTACCCCAAATGTAAACGATGGTCTTATTCGCCTATCGTCGAATGAAAATGCCTTTGGGCCGTCAAAAAAAGCCGCAAAGGCAATGCAAAGCGAGCTTTTAAACCTAGCGCGTTATACCGACGCTACGGTTGAAGTGTTAGCGCAAAAAATTGCTGAGCAAGAAGGCGTATCTGCTGAGCAAATCGTAATTACGAATGGATCTTCACCTATTCTTTTTGGCTATGCGGACTGGATCACCAAAAACGGCAATAAGCTGGTAACGTCTATGGCAACCTACGAAGGCGTACCACGGGGCGCTGAGTTTATGGGGGCAGACGTGATCTACGTGCCGTTAGCCAATGATATGACTTTTGACCTAGATGCAATTGAAGCTGCAGTAACCGAAGATACGACTGCTGTGTACGTATGTAATCCAAATAATCCGACAGGGAGCATGGTAGATGCGGCGAAGCTTACCGCTTTTGCAAAACGCGTATCGAAGAAAGCACAGGTTTTCATCGATGAAGCCTACATTGAAATGTCTGATGCTTACCCCGCTAATGTGCAATCGAAGCTAGTAGCTGAGGGGTACAACGTGGTGATTTGCCGCACCTTCTCTAAAATTCACGCCATGGCGGGACAGCGTCTCGGTTACGCCATCATGCCTGCTGAGCAAGCTAAAACAATGGGCGGTATGCTGCGCATGGGTGGTGTGAATTACTTGGCATTAGTAGCGGGTATGGCAAGTATGGATGATCATGAGAACTTAAACACAATGCGCTCACGCATTAAAACTGAGCGTGAAAAGTTAGTAAAAGTAGCTAAAGAGTTAAAGCAGCCGTTTGCGCCAAATCCACAAGGGAATTTTATTTACATGGATACGGGCATGCCGCACGATAAATTTGCAGAAAAGATGAAAGCTCAAGGTATAAAGGTTGTAGGGCGCACGTGGCCTGGGTACGACTCATGGTCACGTATTAGCGTAGGGACACCTGAAGAAACTGACGCGTGCGTTAAAGCATTAAAAGCGGTACTCGCTTAAAAAACAACAATAACACCTAGCGCAGAGAGAAAAGGCTGAACGCAATTTGTGTTCAGCCTTCGTTTTTTGAATCGCTATTTCTCGATAATAAACGTTAAGCCTGCTTTTTCTTCTAAACGGCGGATAAGCTTGTTACCAAGTGCTGCCGCAGGTGTGAAGAAACCACCAGATAAACTAACGTCTTTGCACAAGCAAAGGGCAGATTCTGAAATCATTTTACTGGTAGAGCCGTAACCTGGATCCTTGTCGCCTTTTACCGATACGGCTAGCATATCACCATTGGTAGCGGTACCCACAAACATGACATCGTAAAAGCCATTTTCGCGCTCTTCTTTGCTCGGGCCTTCACCTGGTTTAGGGCCATCATCACTTGCAAGCGACTTATCTTTGGCAACGTGATTCGCCATGGCTTCACCTTTCTCACCTGGACCAGTCATCATCATTTCATCATATTGAAAGTTCTTGCCGTAGCTATATCCGCCCAGGTAGTTCGTGCGATGAACGTTTTTAGTATTGATGGCCGCCATAATAAATGGTGCAACCCATGTGCCTAACTGCTCATCGAAGTAAGGTTTATTGCCATCGGGCTGTGGCTGATTTGACGCGCCATCGGTTAATGAGTGCGGGTTAATAAGTGCCGCCATGACAGACTTATCTTTGTGCGCAGCCGCCATGGTCGCTTTTAAACTTGCAGCCGTACCGCCAGAGAACGTGCCCTGCATTTTACGAACGCGACCTTTTACATATTCAATGACATCGCCAGTTTGCTTTTTGGCATGTTCTTGAAGGTAGTACACACCAAGGTCAAAAGGCACAGAGTCAAAGCCACACGAGAACACAATGTTTGCGCCGGTTTCTTTAGCTTTCGCTTCGTATTTATTGATCATTTGGTGCATCCAGGCTGGCTCACCGCAAAGATCTGTATAGCCGGTGCCGTTATCGACACATGCAGAAAGTAACTTTTCACCGTAAATTTGATACGGACCAACAGTGGTAAGTACAACGGCTGTGCGCTTCGTCAACGCATTTAGCGCGTCATCATCATCACCATCGGCTACAATGCTAGCAACGCTTTCACTAATGCCTAGCTCCTTTTTTACGCCGTTGAGTTTAGCTTCGTTTCGGCCTGCGACCGCCCACTTAACGTTGTCATCGCTGCCATACTGAGCCTGAAAATATTCAGCTACTAACTTACCCGTAAAACCTGTAGCACCGAAAATAACTACATCAAATTCCCGTTCGTTACTCATTGTTTTGTCCTGTTTTATCTCGTTTCGACACGTGTCATCAATATGCGTTACTCAATATACGCACAAGCACCCATATCTATCATTTTTTTCGGTAATATTTGTCTATTCACGAAATTAAATGGTGAGCATAAAAAAGCGTTAGCTTAATGATTCTACAAACTCAGCAAGCCGTGAAAGCCCTTCCTCCAAGCGTTCAATGCTAGTGGCGAAAGACAGTCTTACGTAATGGTTGGCATTGTGCTCACCAAAATCATTACCCGGCGTAAGCGCTACATGATGTTGTGAAAGTAGGGCATCACAAAATTCAATTGCACTTAGCCCTGTGTGCTTAATATTGATGTAGGCGTAAAACGCACCGTCAGGCTTTGCATCTAAACCAAGCCCCATATTTTCAAGTGCACTAAAAACAAGGGAAGCACGCTTTTCCAGCGTATGGCGGTTTTGCTCGCATTGCGCCAATGCTTCTGGTGTAAAGCACGCAAGAGCGGCTTTTTGCGATAGGGTAGAGGGGCAAATAAACAAATTCTGCGCGAGTTTTTCAACGATGGGCGTCATTGCTTCAGGTACCACACACCAGCCAAGACGCCAGCCGGTCATGCCAAAATATTTGGAAAAACTGTTTATTACGACCACTGTTTCTTCAAGCTGCGCATTGGCAAGTACGGTTTGAAGTTTGGTATCAGTGCCCAAGGTCGACTGGGAAGCGAATGTATCATTGCGTACATCAAGATCAGCCGAAAGCGATAGATCCAAGTAAATTTCGTCAACAATTAAAAAGCCACCTTTGGATTTGCAGTACTCGCCAATTTTAGTCAACTCTTCTGCATCTATAACCGTACCAGTAGGATTGGCAGGTGTGGCAATAAGTACACCTTTCGTGTTGTGCTTCCAATTATCGGCAACACTTGTTGCGGTTAGCTGAAAGTTATCCTCACTGCGTGTTGGTACCAGCGTTACCTCTGCGCCAAATGCGTTTAAAAAACGTCGGTTACAAGGGTAAGAAGGGTCGCCCAATATCACGTTGTCGCCTGGTTCAACCAAGGCAGCACTTGCCAAAAGTAAAGCGCCAGAAGCCCCAGCGGTCACGACCACTCTAGAAGGGCTTACCGCTACGCCATGTTTAACTTCATAAAAGCGTGCAATGGCTTCACGTAGTTCAGGCATGCCCAGCGCCGAGGTATAGGGAAAAACTGGGGCATTTAAGCTTTCTTTCATTGCGGCGAGCACTGCCGCGGGTGCGCCGAAATCAGGCTCGCCTAAATTAAGTCTTATAACATCTTTACCTTGCAGTTCTAGTGCCGTGGCTTTTTCGCCATAGGCCATAGCAAGAAACGGAGAGATCGCCGTAGCGCGAGAGGCAAACTTCAAAATAAAACCCTTATTAGTAATGCCAATTCAAACTGTACCGCAATTAGGGATCACTCTTGGTTATGATTCAAGGGAATTCTTCGAGAAGTACAATTAACTCGCTGACTTACTTCATAGCTAACTATTTAAACGAACAAACTTTTCGGCCAGCTCGTCTAGTGATTCTTTATTGTGCGGGTCAGGCTTAACAACATCTAGTGGGCATACCGCTGCGCAAGTAGGCGCATCGTAATGCCCCACGCATTCTGTACAGCGTAATGGGTCTATTTCATACACTTTACTGCCCATGCTTATAGCGGCGTTAGGGCATTCAGGTTCGCACATGTCGCAGTTAATGCAGCTATCAAGAATAAGCAGTGCCATGCATTATGCCTCGCTCACGTTTTCGGGTGTTACTGCGTTAGCCGCTTTTCGAAACGGATTGCGGGTATCAACGCCTTCATCTAGATTTCGCAGTAGTAGGGCAAAGTTTAGAGACACATCGCTGGGTATCGGTATTCTTACTTGGTGTCCTGAACCCTTAGCATCCGTAATAGAATGTTTTCTCTTATCCAGCATCTCATTTAGCGTAAAGGTAATGTTGCCGCTTGGCGTCATCAACTCGAGCGAGTCACCCACACAGAATTTGTTTTTAACGTTTATAATTGCATAGCCAGACTCTTCACAACGGTCAATCACTTCACCAACAAATTGCTGTTTATCGCTGACTGAGTGGCCATACTCATAGTTCTGATACGCGTGGTGCGCATGGCGACGCAAGAAACCCTCGGTATAACCTCGATGCGCTAAAGTTTCCAAGCTTCCCATTAATGTACTATCAAAAGGCTTTCCTGCTACCGCGTCGTCAATTGCTTTGCGATAAACTTGTGCTGTTCTAGCGCAGTAGTAATGTGATTTAGTGCGGCCTTCTATTTTTAAACTATGCACGCCCATTAGGGTTAACCTGCCAACATGTTGCACGGCTCGCAAATCTTTAGAATTCATAATATAGGTGCCATGCTCGTCCTCAAAAGCTGGCATCAGTTCGCCAGGCTTTTCCTTTTCTTCTAACATAAACACTTGGGAGCTTGGCGTGCCTTCACCAAGGGTAGGAATTACCACTTGAGGTGCTGTAGCTGCCTTATTAATCTCATTGGTTAGAGCGATGTCGCCAGTTTCGTTTTCCTCGCCTGCCTTAACATCGTAAGACCATCGACAAGCATTGGTACAAGTGCCCTGATTCGGATCGCGTTTATTCATATATCCAGACAATAAGCAGCGCCCCGAATACGCCATACAAAGCGCGCCATGCACAAACACTTCCAATTCCATGTCTGGAACATGCTCGCGAATAGTTTCAATTTCTTCCAAAGAGAGCTCTCGGGACAAAATAACGCGCTCTATGCCTTGTTTCTGCCAAAACTTCACCGTGGCGTAGTTCACCGCATTGGCCTGTACACTCAAGTGAATAGGCATTTCAGGGAAGGCGTCGCGCACCATCATAATAAGCCCTGGGTCTGACATAATTAACGCATCGGGCTTCATAGCAATTACTGGTGAAATATCTTTAAGGTAGGTACCTAGCTTACTGTTGTGCGGAGCAATGTTGCTTACTACATAGAACTTTTTACCTAAAGCATGTGCTTCTTCTATGCCTATCGCTAAGTTCTCAAGGCTGAATTCGTTGTTTCTTACGCGAAGCGAGTAGCGTGGCTGCCCAGCATAAACAGCATCAGCGCCATAGGCGAAAGCGTAGCGCATGTTGCGTAAGCTACCCGCAGGTGCAAGCAACTCTGGCGCGATTAACGTTTGGTTTGGCAATGTTGAAACTGAGTCTTCACGTAGGTTAGAAGAGCTGCGATTAGGTGATAATTTTGAAGTCATAGATAAAAACCGCTACTAGACGCTTTAAACAAGGCGGCGGATTTTATAAGCCGTAAAATACCTCTACAACTCAAACAAAGCTTGGTGTTGACCAAGATCAAATAATTTGTTGTCGCTTGTGTTTTTGAATGTTTAAACGGCAATTGAGCTGAGTCAATGCCAGCTGTTTTCTTCCATATAGTTGCGTTTTTAGTGCATTACCTTCGGTAGGAAAAACCAAGCCCGTTCACAGCTAAATAACAAGCAAAAAGAGCGCATTAAACGATGAACTACCATGGGCAAAACCCACCACATAGGGTAGGCTAGAAATTCACAATAATAAGGACTAACTGCATGCTGCAATTGAACATTTTTCATAAAGCGGCGCGACAAGTAAAAGCATCGGGTAAATCGGCCATTGCGATTACGGTATTATTTGTCGTGTCTACGTCTTCCGCGTTGGCTGCGCTGCCAAGCATTGGTGAATTCACCAGCGATATGACCAAAAAAGATGGTTTAATTCCTGTTTACTATGACGATGAAAGCGACAAAGTTTACTTGGCGGTGCCAACAGCCCACGCCGAATACCTGTTTCAAAGCAGTTTGCCTTATGGTGTAGGGTCTAACGACATTGGCCTTGATCGCGGCCAGCTAGGCAATACGCGTTTAGTAAGCTTTGAAAAATTTGGAAACAAGGTTTTATTAAAGCAGCACAACACCAAATATCGAGCAGCTCACGGCAGCGACGCTGAGAAACAGAGCATTGATGAAGCCTTTGCTGATTCGGTTATCGCAGGTTTTACGCTGGTAGCCAAAAACGACAGCGCCAGTCTAATAGATTACACACCGTTCTTATTAAGCGATATTCACGGCATTGGCAATCGCTTAGCGGGAACTAAGCAAGGCAGTTTTAGCGTAGATAACATGCGAAGCGGCGTGTATTTACCTAAAACCAAAGGGTTTGAAAAGAATACTGAATTAGAGGCTTTAGTCACCTTTGCAGGTAAGAAGCCAGGCGAATACGTGCAGCAAGTTACGCCCGACCCAGAAAGCTTGTCGGTGCACTTGCATCATTCGTTTATGGCGCTGCCTGACGACAATTACACGCCCAGAGAGTACCACCCGTACTCGGGCTACTGGAAATTCAGTTACTTTGATTATTCAACGCCTATCAGCGAGCCTACTGAACAGCGTTTTATTACCCGCCATCGTTTAAACAAGAAAACCCCGCATGCTGCAATGAGCGAAGCAGTAGAGCCTATTGTGTATTACCTAGATCCTGGTATTCCAGAACCCGTAATGACCGCGCTTAAAGAAGGGGCGAGCTGGTGGAATCAAGCCTTTGAAGCCGCAGGCTACAAAGATGCGTTTCAGGTGAAAGTATTGCCCGAAGGTGCCGACCCAATGGACGTGCGCTATAACGTAATCAACTGGGTACATCGCGCAACGCGCGGTTGGTCTTATGGTTCGTCGGTTGTCGACCCGCGCACTGGTGAAATTATCAAAGGTCACGTTACGCTCGGCTCATTGCGTGTAAGACAAGATTATTTAATTGCCCTTGGCCTAACCAGTCCTTTTAAGGACGGCAGCACCGACACCACTGCACAGCAAGAAATGGCTTTAGACCGCATTAGGCAGCTTTCAGCCCACGAAGTAGGGCACACATTGGGTATAGCCCACAACTTTGCGGCAAGTGAAAATAACCGTGCGTCGGTAATGGATTATCCTCATCCCAAAATTAGTATTAAAAACGGCAAAATTAGCTTGGAAGGCGCGTATGATAAAGGCATAGGCGCATGGGATATTCACGCCGTAGCGTATGGCTATCAAGATTTTGCCAGCGACGTAGAGGCAACCGAAGTCTTGGCAAAAATTATCGTAAAAGGCCGTAATGAGGGTTTAAGTTTTAAGTCAGACCCCGATACGCGCAGTAGTCGCCATGCATCGGCAAACGGCCATATGTGGGAAAACGGTAGCAATCCGCTAGATGCTTTCGATGAAATTTCACAAGTACGCGAACTGGCGTTAGCCAATTTAGGTTTAGACACCTTAAGCCCAAATAGCAGTTTATCCTCGCTTGAAAATGCTTTAGTGCCTATTTACTTACTCCACCGTTATCAGTTAGAAGCCGTTGCAAAGCAAGTCGGCGGCTTAGTGTATGAATACGAACGCAAAGGTGACTATACCAAAGCACAGGGCCAACAGTTTGTAGCGCCTGCAGTGCAGCAACGCGCTATGCAGCAGTTAATTACAGCTACTACCGCGGACTACTTGACTATACCTGAATCGGTACTCGCCCTTATTCCACCGACAGCGTATGGCGACGATATTACTCGCGAGCACTTTAAGGGCAAAATGGGGTTAATGTTAGACCCTGTTTCTACCGCCGCTTCTGCATCTAACTTTGCGTTTGAATTACTATTGCACCCAGAGCGCTTAAACCGCTTGGAGTGGCAGACAAGAAGCACTAATGACAGACGCAAAAAAGTAGGCGTTTCTATGCTGGTGAAGCAAATACTTAATGTTCACTGGTATAAAAATAAGTCACAAAGCCCATTAGCAAAACGCTTACAGTTAGTGGCGTTAAATGCAGTGATGAAAGCAGTAACTAACGATAAGTTGGCGCCTGAAGTAAGAATGGAAGCCGAACTTGCTCTGCTTGAATTTAGCGAATGGTTAGACGACAAAGCAGACGACAATCAGTATGAAATACTGAAAGAACAGTTCGATACTTATTGGGCTAGTAAGGCATGGCCAAGTACCTTTGAAGTAGAGCCGCTACCGCCAGGTTCGCCGATTTAAAATGCGCTGCTACCAAGGACGCTGCTGATGCAAAACCATAGTAGTAAAAAAACGTCAATGCCGCACAGGGATGCTGCGGTACGGCGTATTCCTGTATTTGTTGGGCTACTGCTAATTCTCATACCTTTAGCTGAAAGCGTTAATGGGAGTGTTTTGTGGGGGATGAACTACCATTCCCCAAAGCTCATGTCACAGGTCGGGGATATGGTAGCCTGGGTGAAATTGATAGCGGTATGTGCAGGTGTTTACCTGATTTTTAAGCAGAAAGGTGCACTTAAGCTTTTGTTCAAAAATAAATGGGTTTCTAACATCCTTAACATTTTTATCGCTGTAGTGGCTTTTATTCAGGTTAACCTAGGTTTTTTTGACGTCGCAATGGATATGGTGTTAACCGATAATACAGACTACTTTCATAAAGAATTTGAAATAGGCAAAAACACTATTTACGTGCATACCCTAGACCAAGGTGCTTTGGGAAAGGCTTATCATAACTTTTACTTAAAATGCCCACTTCCTTTACACCGTTTTGAATTAAAACCAATTGAACAAATAGACTGGGTTTTAGATTTAGAGCTTAAAGCAACCGATGTTGGTTTTAGCGTGTTTAACGGACGTGGAGAGTTTAAACATGATATTGGTTTGAATGGGATAAATTGTACTTAAATTGTGAGCGGCTTCCTCGTCACGCTGGACAATATCATCATTGTATTGGACTCTGCCATTATTGATAGATCTTCCAAAAAGCCGTCTAGTGCTTTCATTGAATCTGTCGCTACTTTCATAATGAAGGCGCGTTCACCCGTCACATTGTATCCTTCAACGACCTCTAGCCGTTCTTTCATAAATGCTAGTATTTGCGGCTCCTTACCAATAAATACACGGGCTTGAACCATGGCTGTAATAGGTAATCCCATGTTGTGGCTATCGATTGTTGCAGTATAGCCAGTAATTACGCTTTCCTCTTCTAATCGCTTTACGCGTTCAGCAACCGCGGGGGCGGAAAGGTGGACACGTTTCGCTAATTCCGAGAAGGAAATACGCCCCTCAGACTGCAAAATATGTAGAATATTTCTGTTAATCTTGTCCATCTTATTTTTCCAAAGTAAACGCAGCCTTTTCCTTTGTTTTACAAAGTTAAATGCGCGAAATTCAATTATTGTGTTATTCATCGCTTAGCAGGTCAAGCATACACTGAGCAGTATCAATTGACCTATAGAAGACAAATCATGCAAATCGATGAATTTACACTTGAACGAATCCAATCACTCTATGAAAACTTAGTTGAACTGAACCTATCTGATAGCGGTGTTCACCCATATCGATTAAACGAACTGCTCAATCAGGAGCAGCAACAGGAGCTATTGAGTATTGAACTTGGATACGGTTGGACTAATGGTAGTGTGCAACTTCGAGAGCGCATTGCTGCCCTATACAGCAATCGAACTTCTGACAATGTAATCGTTACAAATGGCTCGGCTGAAGCAAATTTCCTAATGGTAATGAGCTTACTTGAAAAAGGCGATGAGCTAATAGTTATTGTTCCTAACTACATGCAAATAGCTGGGTGGGCTAAGTCGTTAGGGGTGAAGGTCGTCGAAATTCCATTATTGGAACAAGACGGTTGGCTACCAAACTTTGAACTGCTAGAAAAAAGTATATCGGCTAACACCAAGATGCTCACTATTTGTCATCCCAACAACCCAACGGGATCTACGCTGCCTCTTGAACAAATACAGGAATTGGTGAACTTTGCAAAACGGCACGACATTTATATCCATGCTGATGAGGTATACAAAGGTGCGGAGTTTGATGGAAATGAACTACCTAGTTTTGCAGATGAATATGAAAAGGCGATTATTACCTGCGGCTTGTCAAAAGCTATGGCGATGCCTGGTTTACGCCTAGGATGGCTAGTTGGGCTACCCGACGACATCTACAAAACGTGGCAGTGTAAGGATTATACCAGCATCACCACTAGTGCTGTAAGCGAATATGTAGCGAATATAGTGCTAGAACCAACCTTTCGGCATCAGGTATTAACCCGCAGTAAAGAATTCTTAATAGATAATCTAAATAGAATTAGTGAGTGGGTCGATGAAAATTCCTGGGCCTCGTTTGTACCCCCCAAGGCAGGAGGTATGGCATTTATTCGTTATGATTTACCAGTTAACTCGACTGAGCTTGCCCACGAGTTTAGACAAGAATTGAGCGTGCTTATTTTACCTGGTGATGTGTATGGCTTAGACGGTTACTTCAGAGTAGGAATAGGCGCGCCTAGCGATCATTTAGAAAAAGGGTTGGAGAGAATTAGTCATTATGTGAAGCACAAATATGGGGTGTAAACATGAAGATTGTCACTAAATCTGAAATTCTGACCGTGCTGAGGCAATTCGACCCATTACTTGATGTTGAAAGTGGATTTGTTGACTATTCCAAAGGCTTAGCGTGCATCCCGCCTGTAAGTGAACTAGTGCTTGAGAAAGGTGAAGTACATATTAAGTGCGGTTACCTCAAGGCTGGAGTTCATTATGTGATTAAGGTTGCATCAGGCTTTTATGGCAATAGTGTATTAGGCTTGCCGTCCAGCAACGGCTTGATGATGCTGTTCTCCACCGAAACAGGTGAAGCCAAATGTTTACTGCAAGATGAAGGTATTTTAACCGACCATCGTACTGCAATTGCAGGCGCCATTGTTGCCAAGTATTTTGCTCCTGCCGTGGTCTCTGCCATTGGGGTAGTAGGCACTGGTATTCAGGCACGTCTTCAGGTGAAGCGAGTGAGTCAAGTGACGGGATGTAAGAAGATTATAGTGTGGGGACGTTCAACGGAAGCTGCTGAACGCTTTAGACGGTCCATGCAAGTCGAAGGTTATAGTGTAGAGCTTATCGAGCACTTGGAGTCGTTGGCGGAGAAGTCAAACCTTATCATTACCACAACCCCGTCTTCCCGACCGTTACTAAGCCAGAAGATGATCCAAGCAGGAACATTAATAATTGCAATTGGCTCCGATACACCCGAGAAGCAGGAGCTGGATACAGATATTTTGGTGAATGCCACCAGAATTATTGTGGACAGTAAAAAGCAAAGTTTAACACGTGGTGAGGTATCTAGAGCACTTCGTGCATCCGCTATTGGTGAACATCAAGTGTTCGAGTTGGGAGCAGAAATCGCAAAGGGGAGGCGACCAACGATGGCAACAGAGACAACGGTTGTAGATTTAACGGGTTTGGCAGTTCAGGATTTAAAAATTGCCGAATTTGTACTAAATAGGATTAACTAAGCTTTATCTTGCTAAATATTCAGTGAATCTAGCAAAACGGACTATTTACCCTTGCGTAGTTCGCCAATTTTTCTCGTGAAAAAGGTGCGCTTTGTAGCTGCTTTATGAATCAGCGAATAAGCGCTCCCTTGGGGCGGTTGCAACAAACTCTAGTCCAATTTGTTGCAACCAAGTTCGCATCGTATCTATTTGTAGATAAAACCTACAATTCCCGATAATTAGTAAACACCTTGTAAAGCTGCGTCCCACTCAATACCGAAGCCGACGGGAAGTGTAGAATAGGGATCAAATCGCAAGGCGCTTCTAAGGTCCTGCTGCCGTTGTCGGTATCCAGATCGTCAATATTTAAAATTTGCGCCAGTGGTTCGCCTTTCTTCACCGTTTGGCCTGGTTTCGCCATGTATTCCACCATGCCGCCCCAGTTAGTAAACAGGGTTTTATAGTCTTTCAAATACACGCTTAAACGCTGCATTGCTTTCGGTTTAATGTCACACTCGTGTAATACACCTTTAGCGTTCAGGTAGCTAAGAATACTGGTGGCATCTATGTTACCTTCGTTAAAGTCGATCACTTCTTGGCTACCCATTTCTAGCGTGAAAGCCTCTACGTTAAAGCTAATCTCGCGCTCTAAATTAGTTTTTATGCTTTCTTGCAGTGTCCACCACGGGCAGAACGTCGCTTCGTCTAGCGCACCTGCAAATACGTTAGGTATAAAAATACAATGGGGAATGTTAAACAGCTTAGCACTGTCTTTGGCGTACTCGGGAATATAAACGTGGCGGGTAGACACCGGGCCGTTGTGGAGATCTAACACGAAATCGGCGTTGACCGCCATTTGCTGTAGCTTTAGGTTCAACTGCTGCGCTAGTCCTAGGCCCCATGGTTCAGCCAGTTTGTTGTCGATAGCGTTAGACAAGTGAGCACGAAAACGTTGTTTTATGCCTTCAATTGACTCTTCGCGTGTAACGGTTTTGGCGAAATGTTCAACTGCATCTTTATCGAAGAAGTAGCCCCGGTTCCAGTTTGTGCCGTTCACAGGATCGAACCGGCCTAATGTGTACTCACCGGCTTTAATGTTAGTACCAATGGGATTACAGTTGGGCACTAGGATAATTTCGCCGCAAATATCCATGTCTTTTAAGCGCTGAATGAGATGGTAAATTACCACGTTGCCTTGCACTTCAGCGCCGTGAATAGAGCTTTGAATATACACGGTGGGGCCAGGACGCGCTCCTTTCATTCGATAAATTGGCACGTTCATGTTACGTCCAGACGCGTTTTGCGCCACTACCATGTGTTTTTTCACTACTTGGGTTGTCATTTAAATCAACCTATTTTCTGTCTTGTTCTTTGTTTTAGTCTGTTGTTATTAATCACGTTTTTAGAATTCATGCCGCAAATGCACATAAACTTAACAAGCACATAGCTCGCAATCTACGCCTTTAGGTAGTTTCCAGTTTCGCCACTCGTGCGACAGAGCATCAAACGTCATTAACGTGTTTTTAGGAATATTATCGAAATCCATCAATACTTGCATGGCAAGCATAGCTTGGTAAGTACCAACAATATTTACTACTGGCGAGAATATACCTGCCTCAACACAGCTTAGGTCAGGCGATTCAAATAGCGTCCGCAAGCATGCATAGCAACGGCTCTCACCGGGTATAGCGACGAATAGCTGGCCTTCAAAGCGAATGGCTGCACCCGATACTAGCGGTGTATTTAGTTTAAAACACAGTAGGTTTATTAAATCTCGCGAGTTTGTATTGTCGGTGCAATCTAGCACAACGTCAGCACGCTCTATGGCTTGTTTTAATACTGGTGAAAGCTGAGTAGAGCTGGGCGCCGAAAACGGTTCTGCTATTACGGTAATGTCGCAGTCGCTGTTTATTTCACTAAGCCGCGCTTTAGCCGCCTCTACTTTATTTGTGCCTACATCTTGTTCGCTAAACAAGGTTTGCCTTGGCAGGTTGGTGGCCTCAACTGTGTCGTGGTCGATAAGTGTAAGAGAGCCCACGCCACTGGCGCAAAGGTTAGTAGCAGCCGCGGTGCCAAGCCCGCCAATACCAATGATACAAATATTGGCGTTTAGCAGCGCTTCTTGACCGTCTAGATCCACTTTTGGAAGCACGATATGGCGGTTATAACGCATAGCCTGCTGATGAGTTAGGCTTTTAGACATAGTTTATGCCAACTTAGTTGTTGAATTCATGGCATGCACCCTTATAAAGTGATTACCAAATAGTATTTTGGCTGGTACTTTATCAAAAACCGCCAAAATGTCGCATATCAAATTAGGATTTCATATGTCAGTTGTCAGCCAACCCCTTAATATTGCCGTACTCACTATTTCAGATACGCGCACCCTCGAAAACGACAAGTCGGGAGACTACTTGAAAGAGGCGCTTACCTCGGTTGGCCATAACCTTTATGATCGCGACTTGGTGAAAGACGATATTTATCAGCAGCGCGCCGTGGTGTCGAAGTGGATTGCCGATAAAAACATTCACGCCGTATTAATTACCGGTGGTACAGGTTTCACCCACCGGGACTCAACGCCAGAGGCCATCAGTGTATTGTTCGACAAAGAAGTCGACGGCTTTGGCGAGCTATTTCGCCAAATTAGCTATGAAGAGATTGGTACATCAACCATTCAGTCTCGCGCGGTTGCGGGCTTTGCTAATAATACGGTTATTTTCTGCCTGCCAGGTTCAACAGGGGCGTGTCGCACAGCGTGGGAAAAGATTATTTCTAGCCAACTTGATGCCGACTTTAGACCGTGTAACTTTGTGAAGCATTTGGTGGAAGCATGAGCACCTTTAGCCATTTAAACGCTGGCGGTGAAGCCAATATGGTAGACGTTAGCGACAAAGACGTTACCAAGCGAGAAGCCACAGCAGAAGGTTTTTTATACGCAAGCGAAGACGTTATTCGCCAAATCTCTGAAGCAAAAATTGCAAAAGGTGACGTATTTGCAGTTGCCCGTGTAGCGGGTATTCAAGGGGCGAAACGCTGCGCCGATCTTATTCCTCTTTGTCACCCACTGGCATTGTCAAAGGTGGATATAAACTTCGACATTCAGGCCGACCAAAATCGAATTCAAGCCACCTGCTATTGCAAGCTAAGCGGTAAAACCGGCGTTGAAATGGAAGCGCTCACGGGTGTAAATGTGGCGCTGTTAACCTTGTTTGATATGTGCAAAGCCATCGACCCTGGCATGCATATGGAAGGGGTACGGGTTCTGGAGAAAAAAGGCGGTAAGACAGGCTACTGGCAGTTCGACACCTAGTTTTCACAAAGGCCAGTGAGCTAAAAAGTAACGTGTATAAAGCGAACAAGCATTCAAGACGCAACGCACTTTAGGCTCAACGTATTTCCGAGGCTTGGAAAGATTAATTAGCGCGCACAAAGCGACCTTAACAACGTAGATAACAGGCAAAGCATGCAGGTAACGGTAAAAACATTCGCACAAACCAGAGAGATTACGGGAGAGGACAATATCGCGCTCCATATAAGCGAGAGCAGCACTATTGAGACCGTGATATCGCAGCTTAAAACGCGTAGTGACAAGTGGGCATTAGCACTAGAGGGTAGTGTGCTTACTGCCTGCAATCAAGAGCTTTGCGATCTCCAAACAGTACTTAGCGACGGTGATGAGCTGGCGCTATTTCCACCTGTGACAGGGGGCTAGCTATGTTCGCGCTAGTTCAAGTTGAAGATTTCGACCAAGGCGAGCTTTACGCTAGGCTAAAACAGTCGGCAGATGAGAAGGCCTGCGGCAACACCGGCGCGATTGTTACTTTTACTGGGCTAGTGCGAGATTTTAATAACGCTGGCGACATAGACGGCATCGAATTAGAGCATTACCCGGGCATGACTGAAAAAGCATTAATGCTTCTGGTTGAACAAGCGAGCGAACGCTTTTCACTTAACAGTGCTGGCGCACTGCACAGAGTAGGGCGCATACACAACAACGAACAAATTGTATGGGTAGGTGCCGCCGCTCCCCACCGCCAGGCGGCGTTTGACGCTGCCTGCTACTTAATGGACATGCTTAAACAGTCGGTACCGCTTTGGAAAAAAGAATTTAAGGGCGATAAATCTGAATGGGTTGCGGCAAAAGCATCTGACGATAAAGCGGCACTTAAGTGGATGCGCAAAAAGTAATGGTTTGTTCTTTAGCAATGCGACTTTCAAGCTTTGTTAACTTGGCCGTGCTTATTTTGGTAAGTGCAAGTGTAGCCCTAGGCGTTACAGCTTTTTCAAGTTCTGTGGCACATGCAAGCAGTTTTGAAGCGGCAAATAATAATGTAAATGAAGGGAGCGTTATTAGTGCCGAAAAACAAAACCAGTCAGTAAATTTCAAGCGCGACGAAAAAATTAACGTAGCCGTTGCGGCAAACTTTGCAAAACCGCTAAAGAGTATTGCCGAGCAGTTTACTGAGCTAACCGGCATAGAAGTCGCGGTAACGGTATCTTCTAGCGGTACTTTGTATGCGCAAATTCAACATGGTGCTAACTTCGACGTTTTTCTATCTGCTGATCGCGCTCGGCCGCAAGCGTTGGTTGATAACAACGTAGTTCACCACGGCAATCTGGTGGATTACGCTAAAGGCAAGCTGGCGTTTGTCTATGCTGGCGATTTATCAAGCGAGGCATCACATGAAGCATCCGGAGAAAGGAATTGCGAGCAATTCGCGCGTTCATCTACTGGAGACACAACTGCACAAATAAACGCTCAGCTTACCGATTGCTTGTCGAGGCAGCTTGTACAATTAATGGAAAATCCACAAAACAAGGTAGCTATCGCAAACCCTAAACTGGCTCCCTATGGTGATGCTGCGCAACAGACGTTGCAAAACTTATCCCTATGGCACCAGTTTTTACCTCACAGAGTGATGGGTAAGAACGTGCTGCAAACCTTGCAGTTTTATACCACCGGCAGCGTGAAAGGGGCGTTTGTTGCGTACTCATTGGCCTTAGATTTGCCCGCAGACTTGTCTTCTAACTTGCCTTCTAATTTTAACAGTGTTGTGAATACCGAAAGCGCTGAGGCTATTACGGTTATCGTCCCAGTACCTGAAACCTTATATAAACCCATCATTCAGTCGTTGGTGGTTAACAGTAAAACGGTAGCTACATTATCTCCGAATCTGTTCGAACCACTTCCAATTAAAAATGCGACAGCGCCAGTTGATGAGCCTATTCACAACGACAACGTTGAGCCAACCAGAGCATTTCGTTTGAGTGACGCTAAGGGAGTGTCATCACCCAGCCTGTTCGTACAGTATTTAATGTCGCAAGGGGTGCAGCACAGCTTAATTGAATGGGGCTATGAACCTACCATTGCATCGGGCGTCGGTAACTAAGTATGCTCACAGAATTCTTCGGGGCATCGACACTTGAAGCTATATTACTTACCTTTAAGCTGGCCTTTATAACCAGTGGTTTGCTGTTGTTAATCGCATTGCCGTTAGCGTGGTTTTTAGCGAAATGGCAGAGCAAAGCTAAGCCTTTGGTTATGTCGATACTCGCGTTGCCTTTGGTGTTACCGCCAACTGTGCTGGGTTTTTATTTGCTTATTGCTTTTTCGCCGCAAAGTGCGTTGGGGCAGGGATGGCAAAGCCTAACCGGGAGCAATTTAGCATTTAGCTTTGAAGGTTTGGTGTTGGGGTCTGTCATCTACTCCCTACCATTTGCTCTGCAGCCTTTGTACAGCGGCTTTTCACAATTGGATAACCGTTATTTAGATGTAGCAAAAACGCTGGGTTTTTCGGCTTTTGAAGCGTTTATAAAAATAGTGCTTCCTTTAAGCAAAGCGCCCATCGTGGTGGCATTAGGCTTAAGCTTTGCACATACCATAGGCGAGTTTGGCGTAGTACTAATGATAGGTGGCAATATTCCTGGAGAAACTCAGGTGCTGTCTATCGCGCTATATGAACAGGTAGAAGCGTTGGAATATAACAGTGCACACAACCTTGCGTTGGCCCTTTTGATTTTTTCATTCGTAATGCTCGCGGCGCTCTATCGCTTTAACGGTATCACACAAAGTGATGAGGCGCGTTAACATGCAAATATCTGCGCTACTACCAAATCGCATTAACGCACAAATCTCATTGCAGCCACAAAGCCGATTCATTGGGGTTACCGGTCCATCAGGTGCGGGAAAAAGCAGCTTGTTTCGCGCCCTAGCTGGCGTAGAAAAAAGCGCAAGTGTGCAAACGCCGTGGACCTCTCAAAAGGTCGGCATCGTTTTTCAGCAGCCCATGCTATTTCCCCATACCGATGTGCGCGGTAATTTAGCCCTTGCGCAGCGTCACGCAAGCCCTAATGCAATGTCTATCGATGCGTGTTTGCGCGGCTGTTATTGCGAACATTTAATCGATAAGCCTGTTCAGGCGCTTTCTGGCGGAGAAGCGCAGCGGGTCGCGATTGCACGGGCGTTGGTCAATGGGCCAGATGTGTTATTGCTAGATGAATCGTTAAGCGCAATTGATATCTTCACCCGTCGCAAAATTTACCAGTTTTTGAACAATTTGTGTGTGTCGGGGAAGCTCATATGCCTTGTAATCTCTCACGATTTAGATGACCTTGCCTTGTTCAGCGATGAGTTGGTTTTTATTGACCAAGGCCGTACCGAGCTTTGTGGAAAAACGCGCGATGTGTTGACTCAAGTATTCGAAAAAGAAGGATTTGCGACACCGTCTAGCGTACTTGAGGGATTTAAAGTTACTGCGCAAAGCGACGCACACGACAGCAACCAGTCACAAAACGCCGTTGTCAGCTACAAACACGGTAGCCAAATGCAACAAGATCAAAATGTTCTAACCTTACAAGGCAATGAGCAGTGCCAGTCGGAAAACGGCATTGAGCGCGTTGAGGTAGCGGGGCACGAGATATTCGTCACTGCAGAATCAGTGTCCTATTTGCCTCAGCAAAGCGGTGAAAAAGTTTTTGTTCGTTTTGCAGTTAAAGCTTGTGATGTAAGTATCGATACCAATATTGCTGACTTTGGCAATGCCAGCACAATCAGTATTTTAAATGCGCTGCCATGTGTTATATCTAGCATCGAACCCGTGGCGAATCCACTCAGTCCCCTGAACGAGCCAGAAAATAACGCAGATACAGAACTCACAGATACAAAGCTAACTTCTAAAAAGCTAGCGACCGTAAACAGCGCGAAAGTGTTGTTAAAACTTGATGTACTAGGCAGTAACCAAACCCTTTATGCCAGCATTAGCTGTATCTCTCTATCGCGTCTTAAGCTTGATGTAGGGATGCAAGTGATTGCGCGGTTTAAATTGCCCTAGGTTTAAATGGCTTTGGAGTAGCTACTGAGTATTTCACTTGCGTTCAAATAAGCGTCGAAACGCGCACAAATAGCCCGAATGTAAATGCGAGCAGACTTTGGCACTCGAATATACCGAGGTGTTATTTCGATAAGCCCGTCTTCTTTAAGTTCTTCAAGGTTGTTTAAGGCTGAAGCAAAGTATTCATCAAAAATGATGTGGTGCTTGTCGGCAATTGCTTGCTTGTCTACCGCTAAATTGCACATTAAGCTAGAAATCACGTCTCTGCGAATCAGGTCGTCGACACTTAATGACAGTCCAACTTTCGCATTGGGCAGGTGGTTGTCTAAGCGATGGTAATATTCTTTTAGCTCCTTAGCATTTTGCGCAAAGGCATTACCTACCGTGCTAATGGCTGATACGCCGAACCCTATAAGGTCGGTGTCGCCACGTAAGGTATACCCTTGAAAGTTGCGGTGAAGCTCGCCTTTATTTTTCGCAATAGCCAGTGAGTCTTTGCTTAAGGCAAAATGATCAAGACCAATCATTTCATAACCTATGTTTGTAAAGCTGTTAACGGCAAGCTTGTAAAGCGCCGCTTTTTCTTCACTACTTGGCAGTGTTTCTTCAGCAAATTTACGCTGCGCTGCGAACCTCTCGGGAAGGTGTGCATAGCTAAAAAGCGAAATACGATCTGGCATCATGGCTTTTGTCGCGGCGATGGTTGATGAGAACGTTTCAATTGACTGATTTGGTAAACCATAAATTAGATCTAAGTTAACTGAGTCGAAACCCAGCGACCGAGCCTCGAATACTAAATCGGCAATGTGAGACGTGCTTTGTATGCGATTTATGGTTTTCTGAACATTGTAATCAGTATCTTGTAAACCAAAGCTAATGCGTGTGTAGCCGAGACATTTTAAGTTTTGAAGATAGTGTTTATCGATATTTCTGGGATCTAACTCAATTGACAGTTCAGCACCTGCTTCAAAGGTAAAGTGTTTCTTAAGCAGGTACATTAAATAAGTATGCTGAGTCTCGCTCAAAAAACTGGGTGAACCGCCACCCAAGTGCAGAGAAACTGCACGCCTGCCGTCAGTTAAATAACGCTTAGACAGAATTTCTTTTTCTATGTAATCTAAATATTCGTCCGCTTTTTCATTGTGACGTGTCACCATTTTATTGCAGCCACAGTAGTAGCACAGCGTTTTGCAAAATGGAATGTGCACGTAGAGACTTACTGCCGGCGCTTTTGACACTGCAAGTGCTTGTGGAAGTATGTCATCTTGTAGCGGTTCAAATTTAAGTGCAGTAGGGTAAGAGGTATAGCGAGGAGCATTCAACGCATATTTGGTAATGATTGATACAGGACGTTGTTGTACGGCAATTATTGTCATATTGGCTCTGCACTTATATGTAGATATCTAGGCGCGAATTCAATTCGATGGTTAAAGCTTAATGGATTGCTTAGGAGGCTGATTTGATCTACTTCAAGGTTTTGGTATTAAACCTGATAATTGTTTTACTTCTTCCAGTCATTTTGCTTCAAGCATTGTGGGTGAGGAAGAAGACCGCTGTACTACCAGAGCCCGACGGCGAGCGGGTATTAACCTCTGCCGATAGTAAATTGCTGCTAACTAATAACGTTTTGGTTATAGGCGATTCTGCCGCCGCTGGTGTTGGTGCAACGACGCAAATGGGGGCACTCACAGGTCTGCTGTACTCAAACCTTGTTAAGCATGGGCCAACGCGAGTGACGTTGAATGCTAAAACAGGTTTTAAAAGTGAAGATGTGCTCAAGCTTCTTCATGAAATGCCTGCCGAGTACTTTTCGTCGGTGCTCGTCTCTATTGGTGTTAACGATGTGACCAAATTTGTACCGTTGAAACGGTGGCGACAAAACATCGATGCTATTAGTACGCTACTGTCAGATAAATTTGGGTGCGAAACAATATTATTTACTGCGCTACCGCCAATTCATTTCTTTCCAGCGCTTCCGCAACCTTTGCGTGCACTATTAGGTTACCGCGCGTGGTTACTAAACCAAGCTTTGGCTGATAGCGTAACAGCCCGGGCTAACGCAGACATATTATATGTTAGTGCACTTAATGTGAGCGGAACTATGACGGATATTCAGCAAAGTGGTTTGATGGCAGAAGATGGCTTTCATCCCTCCACGAAAGGCTATGAAATATGGGCACACTCAGCCCTTGAAAAACTTTCCACGCTTTACAGCACCACAATGGGCACGACAACAAAAGTCACAGCAGAAACTGATGTAACTGCGACGAAATAATCGCAGTGTGGGGTTGAAGTTTCTTTTTGTAACCTTATCTAAGCCCTTATATCTTCATGAATTCAATAAAGCGAGGCCTATCATGGCAGCAAATGAGCAAGGTGTACAAAGTGCGAGCGGTATGCAGAGTGTAACAGTTAATATGGTTTCTGACGTAGTATGTCCATGGTGTATTGTTGGGTACCAGCGTTTGCAAGAAGCCATTAAAACCCTTGATAACATTGAAGTGGATATTAAGTTTCATCCCTTCGAGCTAAACCCCAATATGCCAGAAGAAGGGCAAAACCTTCGCGAGCACATAATGGAAAAATACGGCATTAGTGAGCAGCAAAGCGCGCAGAACCGAGCACGGTTAGTAGAAGCGGGCGAGCAATTAGGCTTTTCGTTTAACTTTACTGACGACTCTCGCATGCAGAACACGTTTAAGGCTCACCAACTTATTCACTTTGCTGCAGAAAACGGCCTTGAAGAAGAAATGAAGCTGGCCTTATTTAATGCCTACTTCACAGACGGTAAAAACATTAATGATCTAGGTGTTCTAGTAGCGTTGGCACAAACGGTTGGCCTTGATAAGTCTGAAGCTGAACAAGCGCTTAAGAGTGAAAAATACGCGCAAGCAGTGCGCGAGGAAGAAGCCCTTTGGATGCAGCGCGGTATCCAAAGTGTACCTACTTTTGTCATTGGTAATCAGGGCGTAGCCGGGGCACAAGAGCCAGCAACATTGGCTGCATTTATTGCCCAAGCAGCATCACAGCAATAAGCAGGTTAAACGGGTGTAGAGGTAGTTATGAGTAATCACGTTAACCATTTGTTGGCCCAGTGGCTTCCACTTAAAAACAAGCATAAGTGGGTGTTAGGTTTTATTTTTAAAACCGAAGGCTCATGCTACCGCAAAGCAGGCGCCATGATGTTGTTTAGTGACGCTGGGCATCAGTTAGGTATATTAAGCGGTGGCTGCTTAGAAAGTGACATCGTTAAAAAAGCCCAGCGAGTAATGACAGACGGGGTAAGTCGTACCGCGGTTTACGATGACGAAGATGAAGAAGACATCGCGTTTAAGCTAGGTGTTGGATGCGGCGGTGTGGTGCACTTGGCACTCGTACCAGTTAACGAGAGTAACCAGTATTTATCGTTGGATGTGGTTAGCAAAAGCTTATCAAACGGAAAAGCGTGTGAGTGGCGCTGCGCTGTAGACGGTACTTTGGGTGATTGCACGGAATTGGAAGACCATTCTGCTAAACCTAGAAAAGCTGTGCTAGACACCGTTGATGGCAAGCGCATGTTGTCGGTTTTGATGCTGCCGCCTATCCACCTACTTGTTGTTGGAGGTGGGTACGACGCTACCTTTATGACTAAGCTTGCTAGTTTGCAGGGCTATTTAGTCAGCCTTTGGGATCCAAGGCCTGCACAAGCAAGACTTGAACATTTTCCCGAGGTAAATTACTTAATTGAAGACCCGTCTACGGAAGGCTTACGTCTTCACATGGGCGAACATAACGTTCAAGCAGCAGTGCTTATGTCCCATCACCGTGAAATTGATGCAAAGGCGCTGCAGGTGCTAAGCAAGCAATCGTTAACCTATACGGCAATGCTAGGTCCACTGCACCGTAAGCAGGAAATTATGGATTTAGCCGGGCTTGGCGATACCAACTTTACTCAGTATTTTGCAAGCCCCGCTGGTTTCGACATTGGTGGTGAGCTACCTGAGCATATAGCGCTGTCTGTTATTGCTCAGTGCCATGCGGTGTTTCATACCAAACCTACGCATTTAAAGCGTTAGAAAGACTTTCTGAAGGTAACGCCAAAGCTTCTAGGCGCGCCTGGGTAGGCCATGATCTTTCCGGTTTGTACGGGTACATCAAAGCCACTTCGTGCAACGTACTCTTCATCGAAAACGTTGCGCGACCACGCAATAATTTCGCTATCCCATTGTGGGATAGTGAAACTGACGCGAACGTTAAATAATGAAAAGTCGTCAGCGTATTTGTACGGGTCGTTCGCATCATCAAGAAATACGTCGTCCGTGTATTGGTAGTCAATACTGGCGGAGGCTGGATAATTCCCAACTTCGAAATAGTGATTCAGCATAAGAGATAGTGAGTTCTGAGGCTCGAAGCCTACGCGGTCTCCGTCTCTTGAACAGAACGGGTCGTTAGGCGCCACTCGGCCCGGATCGTCAATGCCCGTGTGCCACGTGTACGCAACCCAACACGTACCGCGTTTAAACTCATCAAAGTTCGCCAATGTGCGCGATGCAACAGCCTGTAATTCGGTATTTTCAGTCATTAGCCATGTGGCTTCAAGTTCTACACCTTTTACTATGATATCGCCCGCATTTTGCAGGTTGAACCCCGTTCCGGTAAAGGTCGTCGCCTGAAAGTCGCTAATTTGTGTATAGTGCGCCGCAGCATTTACGCGCACGCCGTATTCTTCAAAATCTTGTTTTATACCTATTTCAGCACTTCGCGATTTTTCAGCATCAAAAAGCGGGCTAAGCGAAGGTAAGATTCTGTCGGTATTCGTACCGCCAGCTTTGTAACCAGTCGCAAAACTGGCGTAGGTTAGCGTGTTGTCATTAGGGTGATAAGCCAGTTTTACCGTGCCGGTTAACTGTGAATCATCAAGCTCTTCATTTAAGTCAGGGCGCGGCATAACCGCTGCAGATCCCAAGAAAAAATATCCCCAGCCCGCTTGTTGAAATGGTGCTATAGCGTTAAGTGACTGTGCTGTAGGAGCTTGTCCCGCCGCTAACGCAGCAGCGATGTTTTGTAACCCAAATACAGCACGACCTACATTAGGCCATTGCGCTGGGTCTTGAGTTAGTCCGTCAATACCAGGCCCTTGCTCATCGTAGGCTCCGACAATCGACTTTTCTTCGCGGGTAAAGCGTAAGCCCGTTGTTAAGGTGAAATCACTGTTTAACAGCCAATCCAGCTGAGAGAATAAAGCAATACTATCTTGCTCTTGATCGGCGCTGTGCGCGAAAGCAGTACCGGACGGCGCGGGTGCTGCAGCAGGCGCAATAAAGCCTGATGTAACTGCAGAAAGTTCGTTGATGGCGTTAGCCAAAGGCAGCAGATCGGGCGCGGCGGCATTAAAGAACGCACTAAAATCATCTTGCGTGGTAGTATCAAAGTTTAGATCTAAGTTTTGGCTGTAATAGTAAACACCTATTAAACCGCGCACATCTTCACTGGTGTAATGTAATCTAATTTCTTGAGAAAACGACTGCTGCTTGGCGTCGTTAGTGGCAGTAAGAAGGTCCGCATCAGAAAAGTCGGTATCTACCGTATCTAAGCTGTCAAACGCGCGGTACGCGCTTATGCTCACAAAATCCCATGCTTTGTTTAAAGCCACATCTACTTGAACTGATAGTCCTTTGTCTTTCATTTTTGAAAGGGGAGTTTGCGACAGCGAGGTTTTATAGTCATAAAAGTTATCGCGCCCGTATATAGTTGCATTAAACGGCGGTTGTAGCAGCAGCGCATCAGTGCCGAATTTACCCGCTATGTCATTAGCCTGAATGTTGTTTTGAAAAGTTAGTGCGCCGCAGCACCGTTCATCTAGCTCGCCGTAATCAGCGATAAGCCGTACGCTAATGTCAGCTGTTGGAGTGTAAAGCAGCTGTGCTTTTATCGCAGTACGGTTACGGTTATTTAGGGTTTGTCCGCTGCGCTCGTCGGTAATGAAACCGTCACTGTGAGAACTAAAGCCAGATACTCGCATGGCGAGTACATCGTCGATAAGCGAAAACGACGAGCCAGCGCTTAAACGAACCAAGTTATCATTGCCGATGATGGCTTCGGCAAAGCCGTCGCGCTCGTCGTGTGAAGGTGCGACCGTCGTTAACGTCATTGCGCCAGCGGCGGTATTCTTTCCGAATAGTGTGCCCTGTGGCCCACGCAACACTTCAATAGATTCAATATCGACTAAGTCGTTAATTAACGCGTTTTGTCGTGCACGGTACACACCATCTACGTATAAACCCACCGAAGACTCGAAGCCGAAGTTTTGTGAAGACGTGCCAATGCCGCGTATTGAAAACCCTGAATTTGTTACGCTTTGATTTTGAAACGCGCCAAAAGCAGGTACGTAGTTTTGCAGGTCAAACACATCTCGGCTAACTGTTTCAACTAGGTCTTGACCTGAAAGCGCAGTGACCGCAACGGGCACATCTTGCAAGTTTTGACTGGTCTTTTGCGCCTGTACAACAATGTGTTCCAGCGCCTTTTTGTTATGCGGAGTAGATAGAGCATTCTCATCGGCGTGAGCGTGGGGAGCCAAAGCAAGTGTCGACGAGACAATAGAGGCAATAAACGGCGAACTACATAGGCAACGCGTAATGGCGTTTTGGGGTGTAGATATGCTTGAGCTATTACAAGACAAAGCGTGTGTAAGTGACTTCATTTTGGTTCTTTTTATTTTTCAAAAGCGGTGGGCTTTAAACAAAATTAATCACGACAAGGTCGCGTCCAAATGCGTACAGTCCTTTACATCTTAAATACGCCAACTTCCCTATGACGTCGTGTCGTGCTTTTTCACTATACAATCTAATGAACATATATTGCACGCATTTGAAGCTATCATGTCAAATTTTGTTCGCAACGTGCAAAAAGCGAACAGATGTTTGGCAGTGAATAGTTTCACATGATGCATACTCATTCAAAATATCAATTAAACTTATATCGCTGTTTTCCTTAGTATGTTGGTTGAAAGTTAACATATTAATAACATCAGGCAGCGGTATGACAGACATCTATTTAGTGCGACATGGTCAAGCGTCTTTTGGCAAAGCGAACTATGACAAACTTAGTGAACTGGGTGGGCAACAGGCCATTTGGCTTGGTGACTATTTCAAGCATCGCAATGTTGAATTTGATGCAGTTTTCTCTGGCGACATGGTAAGGCATCACGAAACCAAAGACGGTATTGCCTCGGGTATTGCTACTGAAGACTATACGCTACCTGAAGTTACGGTGAATAGCGCCCTGAATGAATTCAATTTTCAGGCAGTGGCTACCGCCTATTTAACTCGCTACCCAGAAGCAAAAGTACCTGAAGGTGCTTCGCCTTCTGAATATTACCGATTGCTAAAAAAAGCAATGCTTGCCTGGTCGCAAGACGAATTGGCGCATGAACTCCTTGATGAAACATGGGGTCAGTTCGAAGACAGAGTTCACAGTATGCTCACGCACCTTCAAAGTATAGATGCGAAGCGTGTTCTCGTTGTGAGTTCTGGCGGTGCAATTGCCATGATGCTCAAACACATTCTTGGCTACGATGCGGCCACCGTTGTGAATATGAATTTGCAGATCCGAAACGCCAGTTTTTCTCAATGCTTTGCCAATGCGCGAGGCGTTCACCTTAATAACTTCAACAGCGTACCTCACCTGGATGTGATTGACAGGTTACACGCCATTACCTACAGCTAAATGGGGCAGTTATGAACTTTGAATATAATGAAAAGACCCAAGCACTTTTAGAAAAACTAAAAGCGTTTATGAAAGAAGAAGTGTATCCAATTGAAAAGGAATACATTCACGCCGTAGAAAATGGCTCTGCCAACAATGGCGAAGGCCGTTGGAAAACGCCTGAAATGATGCATACATTGAAAAAGCGTGCAAAAGAAGCGGGCCTTTGGAATCTATTTTTACCTGAAGAATATAAGCCATATGGCGCGGGCTTGACTAACGCAGAGTATGCACCACTTTGTGAAGAAATGGGCAGAGTTTTGTTTAGCTCTGAAATCTTCAACTGTAGTGCGCCAGATACCGGCAATATGGAAGTGCTGGCGAAATACGGTAACGAGAGTCAGAAAAAGCAGTGGTTAGAGCCTCTCTTAAACGGGGAAATACGCTCAGCCTTTGCTATGACAGAGCCTGCAGTGGCATCAAGTGACGCAACTAACATCGAAACTTCCATTAAGCGCGATGGTGATGAATACGTTATCAACGGCCGTAAGTGGTACACCAGCGGTGCTATGAATGAAAACTGTAAGATTATGGTTGTAATGGGCAAAACTGATTTCGATGCGCCTCGTCACCAGCAGCAGTCTCAAATCTTAGTTCCTATGGACACCAAGGGTGTAACTATTGTTCGCCCAATGGCAGCAATGGGCTATTACGACGAGCCTATTGGTCATGCTGAAGTCTTGTTTGAAAACGTACGTGTACCGGCAGAAAACTTACTGCTTGGTGAAGGGCGTGGTTTTGAAATCGCACAAGGGCGCTTAGGCCCGGGCCGTATTCACCATTGTATGCGCCTTATTGGCTGTGCACAGCGCGCGCTCGATATGGCCTGTGAACGAGTTGAAAGCCGAGTGGCGTTTGGCAAGCCGTTGTCAAAACAGCAATCGGTTAGAGAAAGCATTGCGCAGATGCACTGTGATATTGAACAGGCGCGTCTGCTTACGTTGAAAGCGGCTGATAAGATGGATCGCTATGGCAACAAAGTATCGCGCGACCTTATCGCTGCTATCAAGATAGTTGCACCTACTATGGCCTGTAACGTTATCGACCAAGCCATTCAGATGCACGGCGCTGCAGGTACAAGCCAAGATTTCGTATTGTCTGCCATGTACGCTTATGCGCGTACTATCAAGCTGGCAGATGGCCCTGATCAGGTTCACATGATGCAGTTAGGTCGTAATCTTATTGCTGAAAAAGCAGTCGCTGAATAAGTCAGTGTTGTAAATAAACAATACAAAAAATTACGGGTAAGGAGTGAATGTGTCTAAAGACAATGCGAAAGCCCCACATGTCATAGATTTAGCAGTGCTGAATTCGTATCTATCTTCTGCGTGCCCGAGTATTGGGCACGTCAAAAGCGCTGAGAAATTTGCGGGTGGGCAATCGAACCCGACGTTTAAACTTACTACGGATAACGGCGTTTATGTATTACGCCGTCAACCTCCGGGCAAATTACTGAAATCGGCCCATGCAGTTGACCGAGAATTTCGCGTTATCAACGCGTTGCAGGGCTCAGAAGTGCCTGTGCCCAAAGCGTACCATTTATGTGAAGATACCAGCATAATCGGTAGCATGTTTTACATTATGGCCTATGTTGAAGGTGACATTTTCTGGAATAGCGCACTGCCTGAAATAGCATCTTCTGCTACTCGTGGTGCCATGTATGATGAAATGAACCGAGTGCTTGCAGCGCTTCACAGTGTAGATATTGAAAGCGCAGGCTTACGCGATTATGGAAGGCCTGGCAGCTACTTTGAACGTCAGCTAAGCAGGTGGACAAAACAGTATCGTGCATCTGAACTTGAGCATGTTGAAGAAATTGAAAGTCTTATTCAGTATCTTGAGGCCAACCTGCCAAAAGATGATGGTCAAGTCTCGTTGGTCCATGGCGATTTTCGTTTAGACAACATGATGTTTGATATGTCTGACCCTAAAAACCCAAGAGTAGTCGCGGTGCTTGATTGGGAATTATCAACGTTGGGGCATCCGTATGCCGATTTGGCTTACCAATGTATGCAGTTGCGCCTTCCCTCTGACATTGCGCACGCAGCTGGGTTGGGTGGTTTAGACAGAGAGCAGTTAGGCATTCCAAGTGAACAAGAATATATCAATGCGTATTGCGAGCGAAGAGGTATTGATAGCATTAGCAACTGGACGTTTTACCTCGCATTTAGTTTTTTCCGTTTAGCCGCTATTTTACAAGGCGTGGTAAAACGCGCACACGATGGCAATGCGTCAAGCGAGAAGGCTATGCAATTAGGCGCAATGGTGCGACCTCTGGCGCAAATTGCGAACCAAACCATTCACCAAAGCGAATAAACGTCATATAACGTATTTAATGACAGGTCATGCTATCAATAGCGTGCTCGTCGAACAAAGCAACTGGAGACAGTATGAAAGCAATTGTATGCGAATCTTTTGGACCACTTGAAGAACTTCAATTTAAAGACGTTGCAGACCCGCAAGTAAAAAAAGGGCATGTAGTCGTAAATGTTGAAGCCGCAGGGGTGAACTTTCCAGACGGACTATTGGTGCAAGGTCTGTATCAAATGCAGCCAGACTTCCCGTTTATTCCTGGCAATGAAGTGGCAGGCACCATATCTGAAGTAGGTGAGGGCGTAAGCCATTTAAAAGAAGGGCAACGAGTTATTGCGTTGTCTAACTTAGGTGGTTACGCAGAAAAAGCGCTGATCCCTGCCACTCATGTTATGCCATTACCTGATCCCATCCATGTTAATGAAGGGGCTGCGCTAGTAACTGCGCATGCGACAGCACATCACGCGTTAAAGCAGCGCGCAAAACTACAGCCTGGCGAAACACTGGTTGTGACCGGCGCAGCGGGTGGTACTGGCTTAGCGGCAGTGCAGATAGGCAAAATCATGGGCGCTAAAGTGATTGCAGTTTGCTCAACAAAAGAAAAACTAGCCCTTGCCAAAGAGTATGGCGCAGATGTTTTAATTAACTACAAAGAAAAAGATCTAAAAGAAACGCTGAAAGAAGTCACAGGCGGTAAAGGAGTCGATGTAGTTTATGAATGCGTTGGCGGTGACACATTCCACGCTTGTAGCCGCAGTATGGCATGGGAAGGGCGTTTACTTGTGGTCGGCTTTGCAGGCGGTGAGATCCCGAAATTCCCGGTTAATTTAGCGCTGGTAAAAGGCTATTCAGTCATGGGCGTATTTTGGGGCTCGTTTACTCAGCACGATCCAAAAGGCTTCGCGGAAAACATGCAAGAGCTTTTAACTTGGTATGTGCAAGGTAAGGTGAAGGTGGTCGTAGATGAAGCATTACCCTTAGAACAAGCAACGAAAGCCATGGCCAAGGTAATGAACCGGGAAGTGAAAGGTAAGATGGTGCTTGTGCCCTGATTCTACAAGCCTGACACGTGGGTAACTTAACAATAAAGCCTGAACAATCGATGTTCAGGCTTTTCTTGTTAACAGTGGGTTATTCCATAAGCCACATTCGGGCGCTTCTTCCTGGTACATAGAACTTGTGCCACTGAGTTGTAATATATTGCACATCATTACTTAACGTATCGCGGTAATTTCTATACCACCACAAATTGTCCGTAGATGTATCTACCCATATATCTTGGCCGTCTGCGCATTTATTAATACCCACAACGCCTTGATGGTCACGCTTGAAGAAAATAACGCAGTCATTATGACTTACCACTTGCATGCCACTGCCCTGAACTCCGTTATGGAATTTAACCATACCCTTGATGTCATCACGCTTGTACAAATCTACCCAACGATTATCACCACTTTCATTGTTATCTGAGTACAGTAATGGAACACCACCGTCACGGCCTAGTACATAGGCATTTGCCAAATGTTCGTCGGTAGGGTCAAGTAACTGGTAGCGGAAGCCGTCGTTTAGCGGGATGTCGTGGGTAATACTAAATGTGATGGCCTTGTCGCCTGATAAAGCCTGACCGTACGCACCTGGGTCAACTAAGGCATTCATCGAACCACCGAAGCTAAATGCACTACGTATTTGCGCGAAAAGCGGGAAGTCGTAGGCCGAGTGACCTGTTGCTGATAAATAAGGTGCAAGGAAGTTATCATACTCACTAGAGCCTGCACCGCCCGTGGTAATTATTTCTCCGAAAACATGCACGCCGTTTTTTATATTGCTGTCGAACACCGCGTTGATGTGATAGTTGGTCATGTGCTTTGCAGCATCAACGCGGAAACCGGTTACACCCATGTCTTTTAACGCCTGAAGATACGCTTTTTGCTGGGCTACTACCCAATTATTGGGGTCTAGGTCGGGCAAGCCAGGATCTGGCGCGGCGCCGCATAATCTATTGTACTGAACATCGCCCACGTCGCTGTAGTTACTAATGCACTTAGGACCACCTTGATCATACGTACCGTGGAAGTCACCACCGCCAAAAAGGCCGCTACTTACATCACCAAATAATGTGATGCCATTGTAGTATCCCTGATTTGATGAGTATTGCTGTAGTACTTCACTTCCGGGGTAGTTTAAGTCTGAACGTTTCCATGCTTCGTTCGCCATATGATTAAAGACAATATCCGCATAGGTCTCTACACCTTTGGCATTTAATGCATTAACCATCGCTTGAAAGTCAGCAGTGTCACCAAGTGGGTTATCAATAACTCGATAGTCCTGTGGTTGATATCGCGCCCACCACTGGTCACCTGTCGATTTATAAGCAGGCGAAACAAGTACTTTGGTGTAACCAAGATCCGCAATTTCCTGGGCTTTTGCGGCTACGTCGTCGTAGGTCCAGTTAAATGCGTGTAGTATAACGTCGGCATAGCTTTGATAACTTAATGTACTCAGTGCTGCGCCTATTAGAACGCCTGCCGCATGTTTCTTCATCTTCATAGTGTGTCCTATTTTATGTGGGAGCGAGATAAAAGATGAAAGCAATGCTTACATTTTGTTTACAAATAATAAACATCATGCATACGTATTCAATTCACCTTTAATTTTAAATTAAAGGAAAGATGAACAGTTAAAATGCGCAGGGAAGGGAGTAAGATTAGTTATTGCTACTGGGTTAGCGGCTCTTAGTTGCGCAGCACTGTTTGAATTTTTTGTTGCTACCGCAAACACAAGGTAGGTTTCTCCCGTATTTAATTTTGCCGCAGTCGTCGTGTAATACGCCGTCGTGATAACGCCACTTACCGTCTTCAACACTAAAATTAGACGTTTCGTGAAGCTGATACATGCTTTTATTTTCAAAATAGTAAGCAGTGAATTCAACAATGGCATTATTGGGCTTAGAGATGGGTTTGGAGATGGACTTTAAATTAGTCTTAGAGATTGGCTCGGCGTTGGTTACTGCTTCGACTTTAGCGTCGGCATGTACAGTACTGTCTATCGAACTATCTTCAGTACTACTGACCAAGTTACCTACCAAGCTATCTACGGAGCTAGCCGCTAGAGTGGGGTGTACTTTAAGTGCGAACCATGTCGCACCTTGTGCGCTTTGCGCCAAATCCTCTACAGAGAGACCCTGCTGCTTTTCTTTGGTGTAGGTTTCAAGAATATATTGATAATGCGCTATAGCGTAGGCTGAAAAACGGGAGCGCATAAGTTGCTCTGCAGAACTAGGGTGTTTATCACCCTTAATAAAAGGCTCGCAGCATTCGTCGAAGGATTTTGATGAGCAACAGTAGCAGCGCATAAGACAACTCGCAGTTTAAGAGTAAAACAAAGCGCTACAGTATAAGTATAAGTTGCGTGAGCCCCAACTTTTTTAGACGTAAATATTGCCGATATTCAAAGATTTCTTGGCGGTCCATGTCAGAGATTCCACGCCAAAAAGTTGTATGAAAATAAATATTTAGGTTTTGTTTACGCACCGCTACTCAGGCAAACGTAAAATGTAAACATAAACAGGCTTTGTATTACCAAGGACCTAATGCTACGTTTTGTTCGTCATTAATGCTGTTAACACGTACATTCACCAGGCTGACAGAGTAAAGCTCACACAGCTTTCTGATCATTTCACTATCGGTTGGTTGAAGGTCTAAATCAATGTTTTCCACATACAGTGTTTTACACTGGCCACCTGTAATCAGCTTACTGATCCATTCGGGCATTTTTTCTTTTTCAGGTTTTTGAATACGGATAGCGTGATCTACAGTTTTCGAAAACGACACCGTATTTGAAAGCAGATAATTCCAACCTTTGTCGTTACTTCCTTTTCCATTACCTTGTTTTTCGCTAGGAAACCCTTCTATCGGCAAAGGTAGTTGAACAACATTTGAAACCGAAGCGCGTAAAGCATTGAATCGTGAAACTGAAGATGTGTTCATAGTAAAACCCTTTATGCATTTGCCCTTAAGTTCATAAATCGAACTTCAGGAATATTGTTATTGATTGATACTGGTTGCTTATACAGTGTGTATGTGTATACAGTATTCTTAAAGGAGGACTTTGGCAAGTATTTAGTTGTACTTTTTTCACACAAATTGGTGTTTTCTCAGTAACTACATAAAAGATAATGGTTTTTTTGTGCTATCGAATTCTGAAGGAAGTATTCATACTCCGATTAAGGTAAGATGCGCGCGAATTTTACATAGAAAACTACTGTATAAAGCTGGAGGAGCGTTGAGCGCATTAATACATTTAGGCTACTTGGGGATGTTCTTATCGGCATTTTTGGCAGCCACTATATTGCCTTTTAGTTCTGAAATCGTGCTTAGTGCTTTATACAGTAGTGGGTTGAACTGGGTGTTGTTGCTTGTTGTTGCTTCGTTGGGAAATGTACTTGGCTCGGTGGTTAATTATGCATTGGGCTTCAAGTTCGGAAAAGAAATCGCGACCGATAAGTTAAAAGTGAGCGAAGCGGCGTTTAACCGTGCAAGTTACACCTTTACAAAGTGGGGGAAGTGGAGCTTGTTTTTATGCTGGGTACCTATTATTGGCGACCCTATTACTTTAGTAGCAGGTGTACTTAGAAGCCCGTTTTGGTTTTTTATTCTCGCGGTAACGCTTAGCAAAACAGCGCGTTATGCTGCGCTGCTTTACGTACTTGTTTGAAAGGTTTTCGACTCTAGTTTTCTCACGCCACTGCGTTTTTGCCTCTCGACTTCTTTTGGCTTTTCTTCTGATACGTCACATACCACTGCTTCATTCTTGGGCTCATTAATATCAGTCCAATCATCCAATACCAAACGGGCTCTTGCCAAAACGTCTTCTGTGACCAGCTGAAATGAAGTAGTGCAAGAGGCAGGATCAGGTAAATGCTGTTATGAAGCTTCTGCCACTTTTTTCCCATGTTGCGCTGGATACACTTAAACGACGTGGCAGTGAGAGCAAAAAGAAGAAGTAACGCTGCCATGCCAACAATGATGTAAGGCCTGCTTACTATCTCGCTAGCCACTAGTGCCATATCAAGCTGGAGTTCAAACACAATGTAAGTGAGTAGGTGTGCAAAGGCGTACACAAAGGTGTATACGCCAATCATACGTCTGAATTGCATCGGTTCTGGGCTTGGTAGCCATTTAGCAAGTGGGCTTAGGGTAAGCGTTAGTAAAAGAAAGTGAATTGCCCAAGTTCCAGTCTCATTGATGAGCGTGTTTACTGGGTCTGGACCAAGCTGATCGGTTACCCCTGCAAAAAACAACCAGGCGATATAGCCCAATGCGAAAAGGTGAATAAGGCCTTTTAGGCTGCGGCGTTGCCAAACAGAGAATCGAAACGGTTTTTTTCTTAACGGCATTAAATGAACAACTTAATAATAATGTTTAAAAACTCTAGTTAAGTGATATTGGTATGAATGACTAGCTATTTGGTTGTGGCTCCATAAAGTTACAACTAGTAATAAC
>NZ_JBHNZD010000034.1:0-34586 GCF_054960375.1 Alteromonas sp. G4i35
CATTACCCACTCAGCGAGAGTTAAAATGTTCGTAATCGCGGCGTGTTACCGCAGGTATAGTGGTTCTACATCAAGGTGACACAACAAAGAGTACGGACATTTTAAACTCGCCCTTCGGGAAGGTCTAGCAAGCTTCCTAGCTTCATTCTGGGAATTGAAAGGGAACAGCCATTCCTGCATTCCCACGCTTTGCTAGGAAACTTGCCAGCGCCTTCTGAGTGGGCAATGATCTATGCGGATTGGTATTACACCCACAGCGGCAGCTGTTTCGTTGGCTTAGCCCCTTGTCGTAACGGCCTGAAATAATCTTTATTTTGATAAAACTTCGCATCCTGCGGTGAATGCCATAAAGGCACGCCTAACAAAGGAAGGGGCTTTAAGAGCGGTGTGATCTGAAAAGCATCGAGTGCTGAAATTCGGGCTGACATTGCATCGTCGAGTACGGCGCGTTGTTGCCATTTATCGAGCTCACTAAATCCTTGAGGCACTGAAACCGCGAGCCACTTTCCAGTAAGCCCAATAAACGGGTTCAGCATCATTTCTAAATTCGCATGCCCAAATACATAGGGCGTTACTTCAGCATGCCAACGCCCTCGATTTGCTAGAAATACCTGTTCCCATTCATGGGTGGCCAGTTGCTGTAGGAAAACTTCTAGCGATTCAACGCCACTTGGTCTGGGCTCTTCTATCGCTAGCACCACGCCACATTCATCAAAGTGGGTAATCCGATTGCGACGTGCGGTGCGAGGGTTTACGCCGTACGCCTCGATATCGCTTATATGCAGTTCATTTAATAAGGATTTTGTTTTGGGAAATTGCAGCCAGATCAGTGCATTAAACAAATCGTGCCAGCTTTGCTCTCTGGTAGGGACAACCCCATCTTCACTAATAATCGTTTCATAGTAACGCTGTTCATCTTCTGAAAACTGACTCTGTCCTTTAAATACAGGCCCCGTCCATTGCTTGTGATATCTAGATGTAAGTTCATTAAGCACATCAGGAGATGGAAACTTACTATGACTCGCTAAACCGAGTTCATCTAAAAGAATGGTTACAGGATAACTTGCGTGTTTTTTTAAGTAGTCTTTACAGAAAGGGATTGAGTCTGATTGCATATCAACTATTGGTTCGCTCTGGGGTTTTCTCTATACTGAGCAAGTATTGTAGAGCAAACAGAGACTAACAATGAAAAAAATGTTTTTGCCATTGCTTGTACCTACCCTTCTGGGCGTAAGTGCTTGCACACCTAACAACGACAGCGCGTCACAAAATCAGTCTGCGAAAAAAGAGATGCCTGTGGCGTCTAACTTTGACAGTGTTTACAACAATATTTCAGACGCCGATATTCGCGAGCCATTAAAGGTACTGTCTTCAGATGAGTTTGAGGGCCGTTTACCGACGACTGAAGGCGAAAAGAAAACCATTGAATACTTGGTTAGTGAATTTACCAAAGCGGGACTTAAACCGGGTAACGGGGATAGCTTTTTACAAAAAGTAGCCCTTATGGAAATTACTGCTGACCCAGATATGACCATGACTATTGGCGACAATAACTTCGCGTATAAAGAGCAAATGGTTGCCTCTTCTAAGCGAGAACAGAGCTCAGTGTCGCTCGAAGATTCAGAATTAGTCTTCGTTGGCTATGGTGTGAATGCACCAGAGTACGACTGGAACGACTACGAAGGGTTAGATGTTGAAGGCAAAACCGTCGTCATGCTAATTAATGACCCGGGATTTGAAAATCCAGAAAGTGGTAAGTTTCAAGGCACAACGATGACCTACTACGGTCGTTGGAGCTACAAATATGAAGAAGCGAGCCGTCAGGGCGCTGCTGGCGCCATTATTGTTCACGAAACTGCACCTGCCTCTTACGGCTGGTCAGTTGTTGCTAACAGCTGGAGTGGTCCGCAGTACGGCCTTGTAAGCGCCGACAAAGGAGCAAGCCGTGTGGCTGTTGAAGGTTGGTTAACGTTAGATGCGGCGAAAAAAGTGTTTGCTGATGCAGGGCTCGACTTTGACCAAGAGAAAGCAAACGCCATGCAAGGTCCTTACAACAAAGCAATGGATATCAAAGCATCGGTTACGGTTAACAACACCTTCAAAAAGTCAGAGAGCAACAACGTTATCGCGACTCTGCCGGGCGAAGAGTTTCCTGATGAGCATATTATCTACACGGCACATTGGGATCATTTAGGTAAAGATGAGAGCAAAGAAGGCGACCAAATCTATAATGGCGCTCATGATAATGCCACGGGCACTGCGGCTATTCTAGCCATGGCCAAAGCATACTCAGAGTTGACGCCTGCACCAAAACGCTCGGTATCATTTTTAGTAGTAACTGCTGAAGAACAAGGGCTGTTAGGCAGTAAATATTATGCAAGCAATCCTGTTATTCCGATTGAAAATACGGTTGCTAATATCAACATGGACGCAATGAACGTATTAGGTAAGACCAAAAACGTTGCCGTTGTAGGCATGGGTAAGTCAGAAATGGAAGACTATCTTGAAGCCGCTGCGGCTAAGCAAGGTCGTACACTGACTCAAGAAGACAGACCAGAAGCTGGGTACTACTACCGCTCAGATCACTTCAGCTTTGCCAAGCAAGGTGTTCCAGCACTGTACGCTGAAGGCGGAAATGAACCAGCAGATGAAGAGACAGCCAAATACAGAAAACGTATGAATGTCATTGTTACGGGCTGTTATCATCAAGTGTGCGATCAGTATCGTGACGATTGGGATTTAAGCGGTATCGTGCAAGACACACAAATGCTGTTTGATGTGGGTGTAGGTGTTGCAAATGCAGAGGCTTGGCCGAAGTGGAATGAAGCAAGCGAGTTCCAGCGCCAAAACTAAATCACCTTGACGTAAAAACGCAAAGAAGGCCGCGTCTTCTTTATCGTTAATAAAGGGTTTCTTCGTGAAACCCTTTTTTATTGACCCGCATTAATTTACTACCCTCTACATTTGAACTCACTTCCCTCTATATTAAGCACTGCTTACCGCATTCATAAGCTTACCTTTGCATGGAATTAGGATAAAAATGTTAATAAACGGCTATTTTGGGATAAATGGAATAAGAATTTCCATTTTCTCATCATAATGTACTTGCAATTTCCTGTCAGACTGGCACATTCAGGGGCACGCGAATAAGAATAACAACAAATCATCGCCCACTCGTACGCGAGTACCGACAGAAAAAACTTCTATTATTTTTTTCAACAAGTGAACAGAGAGAATCCGTTATATGTGTGGTATTTTCGGTATCCTTGATATCAAAACCGATGTGTCTGAACTCAGAACCCAAGCCCTCGATTTATCAAAACTTTTGCGCCACCGTGGCCCTGACTGGTCGGGTATCTGGAATAATGACAATACCATTCTTTGTCACGAAAGATTGGCGATTGTCGACGTTGATACAGGGGCGCAGCCTCTTATCAGCCAAAACGATAAACAAATTCTTGCCGTTAACGGCGAGATTTACAACCACAAGCAACTTGCTGCTAATCTAGATGAGCCGTATCCATTTAAAACCCGTTCTGATTGCGAAGTTATTCTTCCGCTTTTTCAGCAAAAAGGCATCGACTTTATCGATGAACTAGAGGGTATGTTTGCGTTCATTCTATACGATGAAGAACAAGACGCTTACCTTATTGCCCGCGACCATATTGGTATTATTCCGCTTTATACCGGTTACGATGAACACGGTAACTTCTATGTTTCATCTGAAATGAAAGCGTTAGCAGGCGTATGTAAGACAATCAGTGAGTTCCCTCCTGGCCACTACCTGTGGAGCAAAGAAGGTAAAATTACCAAGTACTACAAACGCGACTGGATGGAATACGACAACGTAAAAGACAACACCAGCAACCTAGAAGAGCTACGTGTAGCATTCGAGAAAGCTGTGAAGTCACACATGATGTCTGACGTTCCATACGCTGTACTTCTATCGGGCGGTTTGGACTCTTCACTGGTTTCAGCTGTCGCTGCGCAGTACGTTGCAAAGCGCGTTGAAGACGAAGACAAGACAGATGCATGGTGGCCTCGCCTGCACAGTTTTGCTGTGGGTCTTGAAGGAGCACCTGACCTTAAGGCAGCGAAGAAAGTGGCCGACATGATTGGCACCGTACACCATGAAATTCACTTTACCATTCAAGAAGGTTTAGATGCCATCCGTGATGTTATCTATCACTTGGAAACCTACGATACAACAACGATCCGCGCCGCTACTCCAATGTACTTAATGACACGCAAGATTAAAGCGATGGGCATTAAAATGGTGCTATCGGGTGAAGGTTCTGATGAAATTTTTGGTGGTTACCTGTATTTCCATAAAGCGCCAAACGCCAAAGAATTCCACGAAGAAACGGTACGTAAACTTGATCGTCTACATATGTTTGACTGTGCGCGTGCTAACAAAGCCACATCGGCATGGGGTGTAGAAGCTCGTGTTCCATTCTTAGATAAGAACTTCATTGACGTAGCTATGCGTTTAAACCCACAAGACAAAATGTGTCTAGATGGAAAAATGGAGAAGTGGATCCTTCGTAAAGCGTTTGATAACGGAGAAACGCTTCCAGCAGAAGTACTGTGGCGCCAAAAAGAGCAGTTTGGTGATGGTGTAGGTTATTCGTGGATTGATTCAATTCGCGATTTCGTTGAAAACGAAGTGACTGATCAGCAACTTGCGACAGCGGAATTCCGCTTCCCAGTTAACACACCAGACACCAAAGAAGGCTACTACTACCGCACTATTTTCGAGAGCTACTTTCCTCAAGAAAGTGCGGCGCGCTGTGTGCCAGGCGGTAAATCTATTGCGTGTAGTACAGCAGAAGCACTTGAGTGGGATGAGAGCTTTAAAAACAACGCAGATCCTTCTGGCCGTTCGATGAAAGGCGTCCACGCTGGCGAGTCTTAATAGACAATCGTACAAGCAGAGCTAACATTTAAAAAAAACGCGGCCTAAGCCGCGTTTTTTATTGTCTATTTATTCTTTTGAAGCTTCTGTTTTTGGTTTATACCATAAAGCAGAATTAGTAAGAGGGGTCTCAATGGGTAATAACGGATTTTCGAGAGTGAAAATTTTACGCTCATTAACCCCTAAAGACGCTAAGATTGGGGCGTACGTAGATTCAAATAACGCATCAAAAGAGCCATCTTCAATGGCTCTGTCAAGGCCTGTTTCAATAAGATTCGCTAACGTCTTATTACTTGAACTTACAAAGTAATACATAGCTGTGGGGTAATACAGCGCCATTGAAGGCTCAAGGTAAAGGTTGTTACGACGACCTTCCACCTCCAGCTCTGCGTCCACTTCCATAACAGAACGAGGAAAGAAGTCTCCTTTACCTTGTTTAATCATGTCATACGCTTCGCGAAACTCAGGCACAGTAAACACGTTAAACCCGTTGGCTTGAAGAATTTTGGTGTCCGGCCATTCTTCACCCTGAATGGGTATAAGTTTACGCATGTCGGTCAGCGATAAGACATCGTCGAACTTCGTCTTTTTATTTTCGTTAATAACGAAAACACGAAGACCTATAAGCCCTTTTGCGATTGGAATACGAATCGGGGTCAGTTCCTTCTCGCGCTGGCTGTCCGTCATACTCCATACTACGTTAACTTCTCTGTTTTCACGCAGCTGACGCATCGCTTTGCCCGTCAGCAATATACGATCAGAAGGGCGTAGCTCATAATTTACGCCGGTTTTATCGAGCGCAAGTTTAAGCAGTGCTATCGGATATTGAGCACGGGCATCTGAGTCGTCAATCGGACGCGGATAAGTGATTGTCCAAGTAGCGGCCTCAACCATTGATGCAGCAGTAAAAGAACATAAAGCGACGGCCGCTATCACGGCTTTTTTTAGCAGATTAAAGCTATGCATCTTCTTTATGTCCTTTGTTAATTTGAATACTTAAGCGCAAGACGTGTTTGCCACAAAGGCGGCGCATTTCAAACACTTATTCAATACCAATGTATTTATGTGTTTGTAAAGATAGCCGCCAGTTACGTTCAATACAAGTACGCACTGCAAGTTCTGTGGCTCTCTTTTGCTGGCTAATTGGTTGTAAACAAACCTGTTTTCCGTCTAATGACGATACATTAGCAAGCAGCGCATCAAGCTCGTCAATATGCGTTTGCATTGCGATGGGGTGCTTGATTTCATTCGCTCTTTCAAGCGCACTTACTAAGACGTCATATCCGCCTTTCATGTTTATTTTAGGAGAAACCGTCACATACGTACGCGTGTCACAAAGTACCTCAAAAGTACCGCTGGTCTCTATTTGTGTTGTGTATCCGTTGTCGTGAAGTAGGCTCGTCAGAGGACGTAGGTCGTACATACATGGCTCACCGCCGGTAATAACCACATGCTTTGCCACATAGCCTTGTTTCCCAAACTCAGCCAGCAAAGCCTCCTCACTGGAGATGAAATAGGTTTCAGACTCTTCGCCTTTTGTGATCACAGCTTGTGGCGACACACTCAAGTCAGGCTTAATTTCCCACGTATGTTTTGTATCACACCATGGACAGCCCACAGGACAGCCTTGTAAACGAACAAAGATAGAGGGAATACCAGTGTGAGCACCTTCACCCTGGATAGTTTCAAACATCTCATTGATGTTTAATGTGGACATTACAGACAATTTGACACCCTTTAACGATTGTATGTTGGGATTTTACCAAGGATCACATAAAATTCGGGCATAATTTCTTAAATCTTCGAAAAACTATGTCAGAAAACGTTGTTGTTATCTATTCAGGAGGCATGGACTCCTTCACAGTGCTTCATAAAGCACTTAAAGCAGGCAAAAAAGTTCATGCACTGAGCTTTAACTACGGACAACGCCACAAGAAAGAACTCGATTATGCTGCCAACGTGTGTAACTCGCTTAACGTTCCCCACAAAATTGTAGATATTAGCGCCATAAATACGCTCATCGGGGGTTCAGCGTTAACCTCAGATATCGAAGTTCCAGAAGGCCACTATGAAGAGCCAAGCATGAAACAAACCGTGGTGCCCAATCGCAACATGATTTTGTTATCGCTGGCCGTTGGCTACGCGGTCAGTTTAGACGCTAACGAAGTATACTATGGCGCTCACTCTGGCGATCATGCCATTTACCCAGACTGCCGCCCTGAGTTTGTTCATAAAATGAATGATGTGTGCGGCATTGCGAACTATACACCGGTTACGATTATGACGCCTTATATCGACGACAGCAAAACCGCTATCTTGACCGATGGTCTGTCAATGGGACTGGATTACGGCCAAACGTGGACCTGTTACAACGGCAGAGAGAAAGCATGCGGAAAATGCGGTGCGTGCGAAGAGCGCTTAGAGGCGTTCAAGGAAAATAACGCCGTCGATCCTCTAGAATACGAATAGCGTAATCTGAAATAAAAACACCTCTTATTGTATATAAACGCTTTAATCCAAGCATTTATAAACAATAAGAGGTGTGATCGCAGGTGCTTGTTGCTACTACTTTTGACTCTCTGAAATAAAGTAGCTCAATTCTTTAATACAGTGACGTAATACCGGGTTTAATCGCGTATTTTTTCCATTCATCACAAACAGTTCGTGACTAAATTTAAATAAGCTCCCTTTTGCAATAGGTACAAGCCCAAGTGCTGCGCCCTGCTCTTTTGCCATATAGTCTGGCAGCAAACCAACATATTCACCGGTCATAATCGCAGACATCGCTGCATCAAATGAGTCTGAGAAAGTTTGAATCGATAATCTGGTTTCATCTTCAATGTAGTTTGCCGACGACAATCCAGAAATACCAATGGCAGGATAATCACCAATTTTCACGCCTTCTGGTAAATCAGTATCGCGATACTTTGCCAGAGGATGTGTAGGCGCACAGTACAATCGCCCTTCAGTTTTAATGCCGACAGGATGAAAGGTTACTGATTCCGGTTTGACCATATCATAGGTTGAAACAACGAGGTGGCACTCACCAGATAGAGCGACATGCTCAACTTCATTGTATAAACGAGTTTGGATATTAACGTGAATATCGTCAAACTTCTTCATTGTACTTTTAACCGCTTTACTTACGGCCAAGTGCATAGAAAGTGGAAGACCAGCCATTAAGACCAAAGTGATATGGCCTGAGTAGTCATCATGAAGCGATTTCAGATTGAAGACAAAATTGTCGAAGGCATTAAAGATGCGTTTGGTTTCTTGGAAAACCACCTCACCCTCTTTTGTCATTTGAAAGCCACCACGACCGCGATGACATAACACCAAATCTAAACGTTCTTCCAGTTTTTTGATGGCTGCACTGATGTTGGGTCGTTGCATACGCAACACGGGTTCTGCCGCAGTAAATCCGTTGCAGCTCGCTACAGCGTAAAACACACGCAGTAGCTTTATATCTGACTCCTGAAGACGATTAAGCATATTAGCACCTGTTTATAGGTATAGTTATCGATACTCAACTTAGAACTATATTCAACTAATTGTGCTATTACAACGACATTTTGCGGCTTTTCATCTCATTTTTTATTAAAAATTTGAGTTTTGTGCTACCCAAAAACTGACGTCAAGTGGCATTGTCCACAGGAAAAAAGGGGGATTTTCTTACATCAAAAGGAAAAATGCTGTAGTGAGTTATCCGGTTTTATACGGAAAGAACCCACATACAGCCTCAGCTAGCGGGACACATCGTCATTTTTAAGAGAGTGTAACAACTTGCTTTCGAAGTGCTTCAATATCGTCACGCAATGATGCTGCTTTTTCAAACTCAAGCTCACGCGCATATTCAAACATCTGCTTTTCAAGCTCCGTGATTTGGTCCATTAATTCAGTAGCACTTGCTGTTTTCTGTTGCTTCTTCTTCTCTTCAACTTTGCGCAGTCTGACTTTTCCAGACGCAGGGTGCGCGCTGTCGCCTAAGTCCATAATATCGGTAATAGGCTTGTTAAGTCGCATCGGCGTTATACCATTTGCCTCATTATGCGCCATTTGCTTCTCACGACGGCGTTCAGTCTCGTCCATCGCTTTTTTCATCGACTTGGTAATACTGTCAGCGTACAAAATAGCTTTACCATTCACGTGACGCGCGGCTCTACCAATAGTCTGAATTAATGAACGCTCGGCTCGCAAAAAGCCTTCTTTATCGGCATCTAAAATCGCCACCAGTGACACTTCCGGCATATCTAAACCTTCACGTAAAAGGTTAATACCTACCAACACGTCGAATTTACCCAGTCGCAAGTCTCGGATTATTTCAATTCGCTCTACGGTATCGATATCCGAATGCAGATAACGAACTTTAACGCCGTGCTCATTTAAATACTCGCTTAAATCTTCAGCCATACGCTTGGTTAAGGTAGTAATAAGCACACGTTCGTCAAGCTCTACCCGCTTTTGAATTTCAGACAAGACATCATCAACCTGAGTGGCTACAGGACGTACTTCAATAACAGGGTCTAGCAGACCCGTTGGACGCACAACCTGCTCTACTATCTCACCGTCAGTTTTCTTTAATTCATAATCGCCTGGCGTCGCAGAAACATAGATGGTTTGGGGGCAAATCTGTTCAAATTCTTCAAACTTAAGCGGACGATTGTCCAACGCCGACGGCAGCCTGAAACCAAATTCCACCAAGGTCTCTTTTCTAGAGCGATCCCCGCGATACATTGCTCCTACTTGAGAGACAGTTACGTGAGACTCATCGATAAACATTAGGCCATCTGCTGGAAAATAGTCCAATAAGGTTGGAGGTGGTTCGCCCGGTGCTCTTCCTGAAAGATAGCGAGAGTAATTCTCGATCCCAGAACAATAGCCAAGCTCCATCATCATTTCGATATCGAACTGGGTGCGCTGTGAAATACGCTGCTCTTCAATCAGCTTATTCGCCTCTTGAAGTTGCTTTTTGCGATCGCCAAGTTCTTCCTTGATATGCTCAATAGCATTGAGGATTTTCTCTCGAGGGGTTACATAGTGCGTTTTAGGAAAAACCGTTGCTCGAATAACTGACTTATCGACAGCCCCGGTTAGCGGGTCGAACAGACTAATTTTATCTATTTCATCGTCAAAAAGCTCGACCCTTACGGCTTGCTTTTCAGAGTCCGCAGGGAAAATATCTATAACATCGCCACGCACACGGAACGTACCCCTTTCAAACGCTAAATCGTTACGCTTGTACTGCAGTTCTGCAAGGCGACGTAAAATGTCACGTTGGTCCATGGTGTCGCCCTGGCGAAGGTGCAATAGCATCTTCATGTAGGATTCAGGGTCACCCAAACCATAAATAGCCGACACACTCGCTACAATGACTACGTCTCTGCGCTCCATCAACGCTTTAGTGGCGGACAGTCGCATTTGTTCAATATGATCATTGATTGACGCGTCTTTCTCAATAAAGGTATCTGTACTTGGAACGTAGGCTTCTGGCTGATAATAATCGTAATATGAAACGAAGTACTCTACGGCGTTATTGGGGAAGAATTCTTTCATCTCACCGTAAAGCTGAGCCGCTAATGTTTTGTTGTGTGCAAGAATAAGCGTTGGCCTCTGCACTTCTTTAATGACATTAGCCATGGTAAAGGTTTTACCCGACCCCGTAACACCAAGCAGTGTTTGGCCGGCCAAGCCACTTTCTAGGCCATCCACCAAAGCTTCTATTGCTTTTGGCTGGTCGCCTGCTGGCTTGTATTTAGAATGAAGCTCAAACCCTCTACTCATTTACTTAACCTTTTCTTTAGCTTACTGCTTAACATCTTGCTTGCGGTCAAACTACTCAACATTAAAAACGCACAGCCTTAGATAGCCGCTCTGGTATTAGCTGTGCTCAGACGTTTCTTTATCTGATTCAAACTGAGTAATCGCACGTTTGAAAACAACAAATGAAACACACGCCATTGCAATATTGGCAATGACCGTTCCTGCAAATAACCCTTTCAGTTCAAATAGAAAACTACCCGCAACGCTGATAGGTACGAAGAAAACAAATAAGCGGATGACACTTAACGTTAATGCCGTCATTGGGCGATGCATAGCATTCAACGAAGAGTTAGTCAGAATGATAATGCCTTGCATGCCATAACCCAGCGGTACAATCATAAGAAACAGCTGTATTAGTACGCTTACCTCTGCTTCATTAGCAAAGGCGACGGCTATCCAGCTAGATAGTCCCCACATGACAAGAAAAATGGCGAACTGCCAAACCAGAACAAATTTCAATGTAAGCGAATATGCCGTTTTTACCCGTTCTACTTGGCCTGCCCCAACGTTTTGACTGATAAATGGAGGCAGTGTCATGGAAAGTGCTAGCACAACAATACTTGCAATAGACTCCATTCTATTTCCCACTCCCCACGCTGCTACCGCTTCAGCACCGTAACCAGCAACTACAGCTGTCATCACGCCACCGGCAACGGGGGTAAGCATATTTGCACCCGCCGCAGGTAGTCCTATTTTAAGAATTTCACGGCTGCTATCACGCAACTCGGCAAGTGTCAGCAGTCGAGGCAACATCAACTTTCGACGAACGGCTAAAATATAAAGAATCCATAATGCACCAACTATCCACGCTATAAAGGTAGCGAGTGCCGCACCTTTTATTCCCATTGCCGGAATGGGCCCAAGTCCGAAAATGAAAATAGGATCAAGCAACGCGTTTAATCCGCCGCCTGCCGCCATAACAATACTGGGTGTGCGGGTATCGCCACACGCTCGCAGCACACTATTGCCAACCATCGGCATAGCAAGAAAGATGCTCGACAAGTACCATAGCCCCATATAGTCAGATATGTACGGCATGAGATTGTCTGTTGCATTAAGCAACTTAAACACAGGCTCTATGGTGAAAAAGCCAATTGCAGCTAGTGCACCCACAAGCAAAACGGACAGCATTAATGAACCCGTCGCATAATGTTGAGACTTGGTTATTTCTTTACTGCCCTGTAACTTGCCTATAATTGCAGAGGTACCAATACCTAAACCTATGTTTAGGCTTATTACGGTAAAAGTAACGGGAAAGGTAAAACTAATAGCGGCTAAAGGGTCGGTGCCCAACAAGCTCACAAAAAAGGTATCGATAAGTCCAAAGCTCATCATCATTACCATTCCCAGTATCATGGGAATAGTCATACGCTTTAACGTAGTACCTATATCTCCTTCCAATAAGTCGGAAGTACGTTGTTTAGCGTTACTTTTTATCACTTGAGCTCCGGCAAACTAAAATCCCCTCATCAATTGCGCGTTAGTGTAAAAGAGTGAACACTATTTAGCTATGCGTATTCGACAAACAAAACAAAGCATAAGAGGGTTGTATGAAAAGCGATGTTTTTGACAAAAGTACGTGCGATGACCCATTTCGCTGGCTACGCCACAAAACTACGAGTTTTTTGTAAAAATAAATCAAAACACGTGCGTATGTGTTCATTACAGTTTAATTTCTATCCTGTTTCACTTTTAATATGCAGGCAAAACGTCTCGGGCGCATCTAGCTATCCAAATAGAGCGTTTAAAAGACACACAAAAATGTTAACAAAATGTAAGGTATTGAGAATTAAGATGGATTTCATTGAATAGCATTTAGGCATTCGTTGAATTAACACACAAGCTACTTTTTGTTCAACCGATCTATTCCGATCGAGAAACAAGATCAAAAAAAACACCCTAAACCCCTGTATTAAAAAGATTATCCACTCAAAAACGCCATAACCTCATTAGATCAATACGTACGCGATCTCGTAAATAACTACAGCGATTCTAAGCTATCAACATAGTTATCCACAGATTTAGTGGATAACTAACGCCAGACCATATTCGGCGGGATTTCGTGCTCGATTAATTTCTCAGCACGTAAGTGGTGACTAACCTTTTAATCCTCAGGTACAGGTTACAGATTTATTAAAGCCTGTACATAATACCAGTATGGAAGCGCTTTTTTATTCTATTTAGTTATACCCTTTAACTTTAGTGAGATATATAAGAAAACGAGATGGGTAAAACTATCAATTACTAAAACAACCTCTTGTTCATAAGCGATGAGGGAATAATGTGCAGTTATTAACCATCATTTTCTCAGCATTGACGACAAAATGAACATAAAAGCCGTAAAAAGCTATTTTTTGCGCAGTCAGCACAAATATTTCATTTATGTTGTTGACAGTTCCTAAGTACGTCTTTAATATTCGCCTCCGTTGAAGCACAGGTCCCCCTTAGCTCAGTTGGTTAGAGCGACGGACTGTTAATCCGCAGGTCCCCCGTTCGAGTCGGGGAGGGGGAGCCAACTTCAGCAAACAACTTAGGTGTCGATTCCCCCTTAGCTCAGTTGGTTAGAGCGACGGACTGTTAATCCGCAGGTCCCCCGTTCGAGTCGGGGAGGGGGAGCCACTTAGTTGGCTCTTAATCGCCTCACCCACTTCATTCTATTTTAATTCCTAAAACAACGCGTTTAGACATTAAATAACCCTAATTCAATCAAGTTGTTAAACCCGTTCTAAAAAGGGATAATAGGCCTAATCTGTTTTTCTTTTTAATTCGCGGGCATTGTCCGTAAAAATTCCTCGAAGGAATTGCGTTATTCATGACTGAATTTTTACTGCTATTGATTGGTACAGTACTGGTTAACAATTTTGTGTTGGTTAAGTTTCTCGGCTTATGCCCGTTTATGGGTGTGTCTGGCAAACTTGAAACTGCCATGGGCATGTCTATGGCCACCACATTTGTACTCACCCTTGCCTCTGCATCGAGCTACCTAGTTGAAACCTATCTACTTGCTCCACTGGGCATCGGTTACCTTAGAACGCTTGCTTTTATTCTTGTTATCGCGGTGGTGGTTCAGTTCACAGAAATGGTCGTGCACAAAACCAGCCCTACCTTATATAGATTATTAGGTATATTCCTTCCTCTTATCACAACCAACTGTGCAGTGCTTGGTGTAGCGCTTTTAAACCTTACCGAACAGCATAATTTCATGCAGAGTCTTATTTATGGTTTCGGCGCTGCTGTGGGGTTCTCTCTTGTACTGGTGTTATTTGCGGCCATGCGTGAGCGTTTAGCTGCTGCTGATGTACCTGTATCTTTTAAAGGTGCCTCAATCGCTATGATAACCGCGGGTCTCATGTCCCTAGCATTTATGGGCTTTAGTGGACTGGTGAAAGTGTAATGACGATATCTACCGCAATTATATTCGCCGTTGTTGCCATTGGCGTCCTTGCGCTTATTTTTGGCTTGGTTCTGGGCTACGCGAGCATTCGCTTTAAAGTTGAGGGCGACCCGCTTGTTGAGCAAATAGATGCCGTACTACCACAAACTCAGTGTGGCCAATGCGGATATCCGGGCTGCAAGCCTTATGCTGAGGCAATTGCTGAAGGTGATGATATTAATAAGTGCCCACCTGGTGGCGAGGCAACGATTAAAAAACTCGCAGACTTGATGGGAGTTGAACCTAAACCCCTTGATGCTGCTCATGGCGAAGAAGACGTTAAAAAAGTCGCGTTTATACGCGAAGACGAATGTATCGGCTGTACCAAATGTATTCAGGCCTGTCCTGTCGACGCCATTTTAGGTGCCGCCAAACACATGCACACGGTTATTACTGATGAATGTACAGGGTGCGACCTATGTGTAGATCCCTGCCCTGTCGACTGTATCGACATGGTGCCAATTGCTCAAACAACTTCTACATGGAAGTGGGATTTTGAATCATCGCCTAAAGGTGATATCCCCATCAAAATGGTGTCGTAATTGTGATGTATCCAAGTTTTGATTCAATTATAGAAACCCTTGAAGCGGGAAAGATGTACTCATTTCCAGGTGGCGTACATCCCGACGATAAGAAATCTCTATCTAATACATCAGTAATAAAGAAACCGTCGTTACCCGAATTATTGATTGTTCCTTTAAGGCAGCACATTGGCTCAGACGGTATCTGCTGCGTAGAAGTTGGCGATAGCGTATTGAAAGGCCAAATTCTTTCGCAAAGCTCATCGCCTTTTTCTGTGCCAGTTCATGCGCCAACCTCGGGCGAGGTTGTTGCGATTGCTCCGCATGTTGTAGCGCATCCTAGCGGCCTAACCGAAATGTGTATTTCGATACGTCCTGACGGTAAAGACACATGGTGCGACCTATCTCCAATAGCAAATTATAGCGACATAGATAAGAACAAGCTTATAGAAGCTATTTGCCAAGCAGGAATTTCAGGAATGGGTGGTGCCGGCTTCCCTACCCATATAAAAACCTCAACGTCTAAACCTGTTGAGTTTCTTATTTTAAATGGGATTGAGTGCGAGCCTTACATTACTTCTGACGACCGATTGATGCGTGAGCACGCCTGGCAAATACGCCAGGGTCTAGACATTCTTACTCACCTTATTGGGCCGAAGGCCATTGTAGTTGCGGTTGAAGACAACAAGCCAGAGGCTTTCGAAGCACTTAATATTGCCTGTCAGGATAAGAAAGACTATCGCGTTGTTAGCGTTGAGACTAAATACCCTGCCGGCGGCGAAAAACAGCTGATTCAGGTACTGACTGGCCGAGAAGTTCCAAGAAATGGATTGCCTGCCGACGTAGGCGTGATGATGTTCAACGTTGGTACCTGCTATGCCATTGCAGATGCTATTTTACACGGCAAGCCGCTGATTGAACGGGTTGTTACCGTAACTGGTGAAGCCGTTGAATCACCAAGCAATTTTAGAGCGTTGTTGGGTACGCCCGTCTCTCATCTATTGGATGAAGCAAACTACAACCCGAAAAAACAGAAAGTACCTAAAGTGATTATGGGCGGGCCTATGATGGGCTTTACCTTATCAGACGCTACGATCCCCGTGGTTAAAACCACAAACTGTTTGCTGGTTCCTGCAAAAAAAGAGCTGGTAGACGACAATGCAGAGCGCCCCTGTATTCGCTGTAGCGCATGCGCCGACGCATGCCCTGCGTCGTTGCTCCCCCAACAAATGTTTTGGCACGCCAAAGCAAAGGAATACGATAAAGCCGAAGAGTACGACCTTTTCGACTGTATAGAGTGCGGCGCATGTGCTTACGTTTGCCCCAGTGAAATCCCCTTGGTGCATTACTACCGCCAGGCTAAATCCGAAATACGCATTCAGCGTGATGAAAAGAACAAGGCTGAGAAGGCTAAACAGCGTTTTGAAGCACGTAAAGAACGTTTAGAGCGCGAAAAACTTGAGCGTGAAGCAAAACACAGAAAAGCAAAAGAAGCACGTTTAGCCGCCAACAAAGCCAAAGAGCAAAATGCTGATGCCGATAATGCGAATAGCGCTGTTGACGCTGGCGCAACTGAGGCCAAGGACAAAGTAGCGGCGGCGCTTGCGCGTGCGAAAGCAAAGAAAGCGGCTATGCAGGCCAACGCAAAGGATGAAAGTAATACAACAAATACCAACGAACCAAGCACTGCGGCAGACGATAAAAAAGCACAGGTAGCAGCAGCTATTGCCAGAGCTAAGGCGAAAAAAGCCGCACAAGTCCAGAATGAAGCTCAACTTGAAAGCGCGGATAAGCAAGTTGAGCAAGCGTCATCGCCAGAAGATGATAAAAAGGCAAAGGTTGCTGCAGCAATCGCCAGAGCAAAAGCGAAAAAAGCCGCGCAAGCTCAAAACGAAACGCAAGATGAAAGCGCTGTCGAACCATCAACCACAGAACAGCCAAGTAACCAGTCATCATCACCAGAAGATGAGAAAAAAGCTAAAGTTGCTGCCGCTATCGCTAGAGCAAAAGCCAAAAAGGCCGCGCAAGCCAGCCAGTCTGAAGCATCTTCAGCAGAAAAACCTGCGGGCTCTCAATGCGAAAAGCATACCGAACTTTCCGATACTGAAGCTAATTCAGAGCTAAACGCTGAAGCGCAGAAAAAAGCGCGTATTGCCGCGGCAATCGCTAAAGCTAAAGCGCAAAAAGCTGCTAAAAATAGCGAAGACGGGCAGCCTGATAAGTCAGTTTCAGAGCAAGGTGCGCCAACTCAATTAGATGAGCAACCAGACAGTCACTCCAAAGAACCGCTAGATGAAAAGCAGGCTAGGATCGCAGCGGCGGTAGCGAAAGCGAAAGCTAAAAAGGCCGCTTCGCAAAAAACGCAAGCATCTAGCCCTGATGGCGAGGCTGGTATTGAGAATCAAGACGTTAACTCGCCAGAAGAAGCCAGTTTTCAAAGCGTCAGCGATCAAAACAGTAGTGCTCAGAGTGATAGCGCATCAGATCCTGCTAACAACTTGAGCGAAGCGGATGAAAAAAAAGCGCGCATTGCTGCTGCGGTGGCGAAAGCGAAAGCCAAAAAAGCGGCTAAGCAGGAAGAACATCAAGGAAGCGAGCAAACTGATGCTAACCACGCTGCCTCGACAAATGAAGCTGACGAGAAAAAGGCGCGCATTGCTGCCGCAGTGGCAAAGGCCAAAGCAAAGAAACTTGCTCAAGACAGTAATGGCAATTTAGCGACCTCACCAAATACTGCTGAACAGGAAAGTAGTAAAGCGCATGAGCAGAGCGAATCGTCTAGCCGTGTAGGTCAAGCAACAAGCACGCAAGCTCCTTCTCAACCGACAGCACAAGATGAAAAGAAAGCGCGCATTGCAGCTGCAGTAGCAAAGGCTAAAGCAAAAAAAGCAGCAGCTGAACAAGAGAAAGAATCATAATGAAGTTAAGTTTATCGAGTTCACCACACCAACGGGTTAAACGCGATACTGGCCAAGTCATGCGTATGGTTATTTATGCCATGCTCCCTGGCATGATTGCACAATCCTTCTTTTTTGGCTGGGGAATGCTCATTCAAGCCATTATTGCAGTAGTGAGTGCACTGGTCATTGAAGGCGTGATTTTATTTTTAAGAAATCGCCCCATCGAGCGCACATTAACAGATTACAGCGCAGTATTAACCGGCTTACTCATCGCAATTAGTATTCCTCCTACCCTACCTTGGTGGATGACGGTAACGGGTGTTTTCTTCGCTATTGCGGTGGCTAAACAGGTTTACGGCGGGCTTGGCTTTAATATTTTCAACCCTGCCATGATAGCGTATGTGGTGCTGCTTATTTCATTCCCTGCGGCTATGAGCCTATGGCTGCCTCCTGCGACTCACGCTGGCATTACGCCAAGTTTCTTTGATTCGGTATCACTTATATTTACTGGTTTTACTACTAGCGGATACGATGTCACTCAACTCAAAACCATTGCCGATGGTGTAACCATGGCTACACCGTTAGACACATTGAAAACCGACCTAACGCAAGGCGTAACATACTCAGAGTCATTGGCGAAGCCAATCTTCGATGGCGGGGTATTCGAAGCTGCTGGAGCAGGGTGGGGAATGGTGAGTCTTGCGTATTTACTTGGTGGCCTCTACCTTTGGAAGACCCGCGTTATCAGCTGGCATATCCCGGGAGGTATGCTGCTAAGCGTTTTTGTTTGTGCATCACTGCTTCATTTAGCAAACGCCGATTACTACGCTTCACCGCTATTTCACCTGTTTAACGGTGCAGTAATGGTAGGCGCCTTCTTTATCGCCACCGACCCGGTTTCAGCATCAACAACACCAAGAGGCCGCATTATATTTGGTGCAGCGATTGGCTTTTGGGTGGTAATAATCCGTACCTTTGGTGGTTACCCTGATGCCGTAGCGTTTGCGGTTATTATTATGAATATGGCGGTGCCTTTGATTGATTACTATACCCGTCCTCGCGTGTACGGCAAAAACGTTAAAGGTCGAGGTAAACACTAATGATGAAAGAAAGCCTGGCCAAAAACGGCCTTATGTTAGGTGCGTTTGCCGTTGTTACCACAGCATTAATAGCACTCACATTTTTTGGCACCCAAGATAAAATTGAGCAACAAAAGCAGCAAAAACTGCTAAGCGTACTTAATGAAGTCGTGCCTAGCGAATTCCACGACAATGCCCTTTACGCCAACTGCACAGAGGTCAATGCACCTGAACTTGGCAACAAAAAAGCCCACAAAATATATCGTGCGACGTTAAATGGCCAACCTAGCGCATTAGTATTAGAAGCCACTGCTCCAGACGGATACAGTGGAGATATCGATATCGTTGTTGGTGTAAAAGTGGATGCACACGTTGGTGGAAACACACAAGGCGGCTCGAGTACTGACTCGCTCGACGGTGAGAGCGAAAATCTCAATATCACCGCGTTAGCGCTCTCGGAGTTGGCCGAGCTTGACTCAACACCTCAGAAGTCATCTGAGCAAGACGAGAATGCGTCCGATATTTCTGCGCCCAACACTAATAGAATCAGTATGAGGGTGCTTGGCGTGCGCGTTATCGAACACAAAGAAACCCCTGGGCTTGGCGATAAAATAGAGCTTGCCGTTAGCAATTGGATAACGGAGTTCAGTGACAAGCCTTTTTCACCCGACAATTTGGCGCCTTGGCAGGTCAAAAAGGACGGTGGTGAGTTCGATCAGTTCACTGGCGCTACCATCACGCCGAGAGCAGTAGTAAGAGCAGTACGCGAAGCCTTGCTTTACGCACAGGCCAACCAATCTGCACTTTTCAACGCTCCAAACACCTGCGCAATTACAGATTCCGTTGAAACAATTGATGCGATTAACGTGAATGAGGCTCAACCTCATAGTGTAGAGGAGCTATAACGTGACTGATTTTCGCGACCTGTCTTTACAAGGGCTTTGGAAGAACAATCCTGCGCTGGTACAACTGTTAGGTTTGTGCCCGCTATTGGCCGTTACCGCGACGTTTATCAATGGTCTCGGGTTAGGCCTTGCTACCATGTTGGTACTCATTGGCAGTAACGTTACCGTTTCACTCGTTCGTAATGTGGTAAGAAACGAAATCCGCATTCCCGTTTTTGTTATGATCATTGCTGCGTTCGTAACCATTGTTCAGCTATTAATGAATGCATACACCTATGACCTTTACTTAGCGCTAGGTATTTTCATTCCGCTGATTGTAACTAACTGCGCCATCATAGGCCGCGCAGAAGCCTTTGCGTCGAAAAACGGGCCGCTCGCCTCTGCCTACGACGGATTCATGATGGGACTGGGTTTTACCGCAGTGCTGGTCATTTTAGGTGGTATGCGTGAGATATTGGGTGCAGGTACATTGCTAGCTGGTGCAGACAGACTGTTTGGCTCAATTGCTGAGAACTGGACCATAACGCTTTTCAACACTGAAAATCCGTTTTTGCTTGCGATACTGCCGCCTGGTGCCTTTTTAGGTATGGGTCTTCTCATTGCTATCAAAAACAGTATTGATGCAAAGTTAGCCGCTAAGCAAACATCGCCTGCAGTGAAGGCTGAACGGGTACGCGTTACAGCTGAAAGCTAAACGCTAAAAATCAAAAACAAAAAAGTATTTAGAAATGAATGATGTAGTTAAGCCGGCCAAGCCGCTTTCTAAGCAGGAAAAAGTAAAAGAAATCATGCGAATACTGGATGACCTTTATCCGGAAATTCCTATCTTTTTAGATCATAAAGACCCATATACGTTACTCATTGCGGTTCTCCTATCGGCGCAATGTACAGACGAGCGCGTTAACCAAATTACGCCAAAGCTCTTTGCTCGGGCAGATAACCCTTACGACATGGTATTGATGAGTATTGAAGAAATTCAAGACATTATCCGTCCTTGTGGTTTATCTCCCATGAAGTCCAAAGGCATTTGGCATTTGTCTGACATGATCATCAAGCAGCACAACGGTGAAGTGCCTGCAAACTTTGAAGCGCTGGAAGCCATGCCCGCAGTGGGTCACAAGACTGCCGCTGTGGTTATGTCTCAAGGCTTTGGCATTCCTGCTTTTCCCGTAGATACTCATATCCACCGATTAATGTATCGCTGGGGTTTGTCGAACGGAAAGAGTGTTGAGCAGACAGAGCGTGACGCAAAACGCTTGTTCCCAAAAGAAAGGTGGAACGATTTGCATCTGCAAATCATTCTATATGGCAGAGAATACTGCCCTGCCCGCGGTTTCGACTTAAACAAGTGTGTTATCACACGTGAGTTCGGCAGAAAGAGTTTTATTAACGAAGTACTGAAAGAACAAGAGAAAAAGCAAAAGTTGGCGCTTAAGAAGAAGCGTAAATAGAAACTTTCAGAAAGGAGCCTTAGGCTCCTTTTTTATTCTCCATTTATTTTCTCTCAAGAGGAATTTTGCGACTAACACACGACTTACGCTTGTGGTTTGCCTCGAAAGGGACAACCAAATTGGCTATGATGGATGGGTTAGAGTTTTGCTCGCGCAAATAAAAAAGAAATATAAAAATAAATCCATGGAGAACACATGTCTCGATTGAATACTATCGCTAGAAGGCTGGCGTTTGGTGCATTAGTAAGTGCATGCAGTTTTGGTGTTTTTGCAGAAACTTCCCCCATTACTGACGAGCAAAAGAAAAATGCGGAAGCACTAATTCAAAAAGCCCTGAAAAGTGATTTAGGCTATAGCATTGTTGAATCACTAACCACTGAGATTGGCCCTCGCCTGGGCGGCTCTGAAGCAGAAAAGCGAGCTAGAGATTGGGGCGTGGTGGTAGGAGAGCGCCTAGGTTTTGATAAAGTCAGCATAGAAGAATTCACTATGCCATTTTGGGATAGAGGCCACCTACACATTTCACTCACGGCGCCTTATGCCCAGCCGCTTTACGGCACAGCCCTTGGCGGCGCTGCGCCTTCTGAAAGCGAGATCAATGCAGACATCGTTTATTTCAGAGATATTCACGCGCTAACCGCAGTTAAAGATGGTGCCCTTAAAGGCAAAATTGCATTTGTAGACGGCGACGCCATGGTTAAAAGCCAAACAGGTGCAGGCTATGGTCAAGCGAACCAACGTCGCCGTATTGGTTGGCAACATGCTCAACGCGGCGGCGCTGAAGCGCTGGTCGTGCGCTCAGTAGGTTCAGACTCTCATCGTTTCCCTCACTCAGGCATGATGAGCTCAGACGGCGATAATTGGGCAGATATCCCCGTAGTCGCTATCTCAAACCCAGACGCAGACCATTTACGACGTTTACATAACTTAGGTAAACCGCTGTCATTGTCGCTTCACTCTGAATCGAAATGGAAAGGCGAAGTAAACAGCGGCAACGTAATACTGGATTTAGTGGGCAGTGAGAAGCCCGAAGAAATTATCCTTATTGGCGGCCACCTAGACAGCTGGGATTTAGGAACGGGTGCAGTTGATGACGGCGCAGGCGTTGCTATTACCACGGCAGCGGCTGCGTTGATTGCTTCTTTACCAGAGCGCCCAAAACGCACCATTCGTGTGGTCATGTTTGGCGCTGAGGAAGTGGGCTTATTAGGTGCCTTTGCTTACGCTAAACAACACGAAAAGAACCTTGAAAATCACGTTCTGGCCACAGAGTCTGACTTTGGTGCGCAAACTATCTGGCAAGTAGTGTCAAATGTGAATCCCGAAGCGACTGTGCTAGTCGATGAAATCGCGAAGATTTTATCACCGCTAGGTATAGTGCGTGGCGGTTCAGACATTGCTGGCGGCGGCCCTGACATTATTCCGCTAGCAGCGAAAGGCGTACCAACGATTAGGTTAAATCAAAACGGTAGAGATTACTTTGATCTTCACCATACGCCAGATGATACCTTAGATAAAATTGACCCCGATGAGCTTGCGCAAAACATTGCAGCCTACGCAGCAAGTATATACTTGTTAGCCGATTCGGACGTTGACTTAAAAGCTAAACAGTAGTTACACGTTAGTAATCATCAAACATTGGTCAGTGCATCTCGTGCTGGCCAATGCTTACCCTCGCCTCTGCTAATACCCATTCTGCATTCCCACGCTCCGCTAGCAAACTTGCCAGCGCCTTCTGAGTAGGCAATGATCTATGTGGATTGGTAAATATACCTCGTCCGAAATACTCAGGCTTTATTGCGCTTGAATAAGCTGGGCAACAAATCGCTTCGCCTCTTGCCTTGATGGCAGCTCTACATGCCGATACGTATTCGCATGTTTAAAAGCAACGGTTGTTTTATTTATGGAGATATTTGAGATTAACGCACCTGAAATGGCGCTATTAAAGGTAGAGATAGAATCTTGAAATTGCATAGTAAATACTTCTTTATTAATGTTGTTTGTTTTGAATTCCTCGCAGGTTGGGTAAAGAAATCGAAAAACGATAATTAGGCTCTAGCGTGAACATAGCGTTTCAGAAAGAGCCCATTTTTTTGAGGTCACTTCAGAAAAGAGAAATGACCTTAGATAAGCATAGAGGTCTTATCGAACTACTACGTTAGCAGCTTGAGGACCTTTTTGGCCTTGTTCAACTTCGAAGCTAACTTCTTGGCCTTCTTTCAACGTTTTGAAACCGTCAGAAGCAATTGAACGGAAGTGTACGAATACGTCTTTGCCGCCAGCTTCAGGAGTGATGAAACCAAAACCTTTTTCTTCGTTGAACCACTTAACTGTACCGTTTACAGAATTAGACATAATAAAAACCTTTTAAAAAAATTGATGTAATGGTGGAAAACCACCGAATAGCTATAGACATCTCCAAGCTAGTAAAGCAGTTGTATATCTATATAAAACTTCAATTTGAAGGATTTAAAAAAGAGGTACAGCGCAGTATTAGGTAAAGCAAATAACATATCTAGAGCGATGCGAAAGGTACAGGTAATCGCGAGCAATGTCCACTAGTTTTTAGTTTATTTTTTGACCAAAACACAACTTTTTTACAAATTTTTTTGGCGAAGCTGAATACGTATGTTTGTTCAAGGCACTTGAAAGCTAGGTTAACCTTGCTTTTTTGCTATAGGTTTAAATTATGACAGACACGTATGCGTTAGAAGGTAAAACAGCCATTGTTACTGGAGGCGGAAAAGGGCTAGGTAAAACTCTCGCTCAATTTCTACTAGAAGCAGGAATGAACGTGGCCATTTGTGGGCGCACTGAAACTGCGGTTAAGCAGACTGTAGAGCGGTTCGACGCCCTATTCCCTGGTAATGTCATTGGCCAAGTTTGTGATGTATCGAAAAGCGCTGATGTTGCCAGTTTTGTTAGAAAGGTCAAAGATACATTTGGCGAGCTACACGTCCTAATTAATAACAGTGGCTTTGGTAAGGAGACCCTTATTTGGGAAACCTCAGAGAAAGCGTGGGACGAAGTAATGGATACTAACGTAAAAGGGACTTTTCTCATGTGCAAAGAGGTCGTGCCTCACATGATTAACAACAAGGAAGGCTACATTATCAACATTGCTTCTCAGGCGGCATTGAACGGCTATGCCAATGCAGGCGTTTACTGTGCATCAAAATTTGCGATGGTGGGGCTTGGAAAAGCGTTGCAAGAAGAGGTTCGCCCCTACGGTATTCACGTCCATTCACTAAACCCTGCACTGATACAGTCGCAGAAAGCAGAAACAGAGAAAGTGGACGATGGCCTGATTCAAAATGAAGACTTAGGCAACATGGTGGTTTACCTATTGAGTCAACCTCGCCGTCTTAAAATTGATAATATCGGCCTATGGGGCTATTAATACCAGTCCGCATAGATAATTACCCACTCAGCGAGACTTAAAATGTTCGTAATCGCGGCGTGTTACCGCAGGTATAGTACGTTTAACTAGAATTGTAATATTGTCTTAAAGCGTTAACATTTCCTAATTAACATAAAAGCGTGTCGTTTGCGTTTACTCAAATAAAGTACTCATCGTATTTATGTGTACAAAAAGTAACGGCCAACACGCAATCACAGTGCAGTGTGCCATCGAGTAATTCCGATGGCTCAAAAAAGGAATCTCTTATGCGAATGCTTCACACCATGCTTCGAGTTGAAAACTTAGAGGCCTCTCTTCACTTTTATACCTCACTCATGGGCATGCGCCTTCTTCGCCAGTCTGAAAACAAAGAGTATGAATACACGCTAGCTTTCGTGGGATATGGCGATGAAACCGAGAGTACCGTCTTAGAACTTACCTACAACTGGGGCGACAACACCTACGATAAGGGTAACGCGTATGGTCATATTGCGATTGAGGTAGATGATATCTATCAGTTTTGTGAAAACTTAGAAACAAACGGCGCTGATGTATATCGTAAACCGGGGCCAGTAAAAGGCGGTTCCACAGTTATTGCTTTTGTTCGCGACCCCGATGGGTATGCAATAGAACTCATACAAAATAAATCCATTTCGCTATGAAATGGCTCAAAAACAAGAACTGAAGATGCAGCCAGCGTAGTCAAAGCGATTTGAACGCTTAAGTCGCCAAACTTTCAACTTAAAAACGTGCGGCTCTGGAAAAAACGATAAAAACCACATGGAGTGATACTACATGCTACGTAACCGCTTATTATTTTCGCAAAATGATAAAAACAAAAGCCAATCTAGAACAGCGATAAGTCGGAAGCCTCGAGCGGCGCACAATATAAGCTTGCGCAGTAAGCCAAAAGTAAAACTGGCCGCTATTCTGCCAGCGTTGTTTGTCGCTTTTACCGGTGCAGTTGCTGCTGGCAGTACGTTTTCCGTCATGGCTGCAAATAACGAGAGTGCGCAAACACACGCTGACACACAAGAAAATGTTGAAACGCACTTTACCGTGATAGCCCATCGCGGCGCGTCGGGCTATTTACCTGAGCATACCCTTGAAGCAGCTACCCTCGCCTTTTCTCTGGGCCCCGATTTTATTGAACAAGATGTTGTTATCACTAAAGACGACATACCCGTTGTGCTACACGACATCCACTTAGAAACGGTCACCAATATAGAAGATGTGTTTCCTGCACGCCACCGCGATGACGGACGCTATTACGCGCGTGATTTTACTCTTGAAGAACTGCGACAACTGCGGGTACACGAGCGCGCTAACAGTGACGGGAAGCAAGTTTTTAAAGATAGGTACCGCGGCACGCATGCTAATTTTAAAGTTGCCACGTTAAATGAACACTTTGAGCTAATCAGCGAGCTAAATCGCCAATTTGGAACATCTGTCGGCGTTTATCCTGAAGTAAAGTCCCCTGCCTTTCACATTAAAGAAGGCGTTGATGCCAGTAAAATCGTTGTAGATGCTTTAAATGCTTACGGGTTTGGTGGAGAGACCGGTAATAGCTACCTGCAATGCTTCGATTTTAACGAAGTTAAGCGCATTCGTGAAACCCTGGGCTATAAAGGCAAAGTTGTGATGCTGATCGGCGAAAACGACTGGGGCGAAAGCGACACAGATTATAACTGGCTGCGCACTCAGGAAGGCATGCAGCAGGTTGCGTTGTATACCGATGGCATAGGCCCTTGGTTAGGCCATTTACTCGATAATGAAGCGATGACTCAAGGAAAAATAGAAGCCGCGGCATGGATTGCCTACGCCCACGAAAATAACCTGACAATCCACCCCTACACCTACCGACATGATGCACTACCAGCAGGTTTGAGTTCAGAGCAAGTCTTGGAAGTTTTAGACAAGGTGGTAGGTGCTGACGGTGTTTTCACCGATCATTTAGTACCGGTATTAAGGTGGCGAGAAAAATTAAACTAACGCATTTTAAAGCGAGTGTAGGCGCGATAATTAGCGCCTAGGATTTTGAAAGTCGCACCACCACGCGTCTGTTTTGGGCGCGGCTTTCTCGCGTATCGTTTGGCGCAATATGGCGTTTCTCACCGTGGCCTGTTAACTGAATTCGATCTTCAGGTACACCTAGCGTAGTCAAATAGCTTTTTACTTCGTTAGCACGTCGAATAGACAACTGTTCATTATTATAGCGACCACCGTAGCTATCGGTGTAACCATCAAGAAGCACAAGCTCAAGCTCGCTGTCTTCTTTTAAGTATTCACCTATCATGGTTAAGCGCTTCTGCGAATATTTGGTTAGCTCTGTACTGTTGTTTTGATACGACAATACCGTGTAGGCAATGTCATCAAAACCGAAGGGCAATAAGTTCGATACACACTTCACAAATTCACGATACACACCAGAGAAGTTGCTAGCATTTAATGCCACACTAACTTGGTCGTATTTGTTATACCAGTCTTGGTAATAGATTGTGGGCCAAAAGCCTTTTTCTAATTCAGACAACATAGTCCAAGCCGCATCCTGCGGAAGGTCGCCATTGTACTGTTTACGAATAGACATGTCGGCAATGGTTTTAGGCGCAACGCCGGGCATCCATTTAGGTGGTACAGAATAAACAGCAGCCATATCAAATTTGCTTGGCAGCAAATACATGTCCAGTTCGAATTCCATATTAAGCTGCTTCGACGCTGAGCTCGTGAACATGGCTTCGCCATAACCGGGTAGTTCGTGGTTCAAGGTACACTGAAGTCGCGTGTCTTTGTCTATTCGCCAGTTGGAGCTTTCTATGGTTGCAGAATATTGCCGCATGGCAGCGTGGGAAGACAATGACCCCAGCATCCCCAATAAAGCGATATATTTTAATTTCGACACCATTTCGACACCATAACGAAAATCAGACTAACACAGGTAAAAGACAACACTACGTGCACAAATTACCGAACATAATGAATCAAATTAGCTCACACAAAAAGAAGAAATGTGCCTAATGATTTTTCCACGCTTAATTTGATTATCGTCCAAATTGTAGAAAAGTTTAGCGTTTAATACCATTCGCGTTTTGTACTTTTGCTAGACCCCTGATTTAACAGTTTATAAATTGCAACTGGCAACTCGAGAGTATCCTTGCGATAATTCTTTTACGCAATATGCTTCGCAGGTTGGTACGCATTTTAGTCACCAACCAATTAACGCAATCGAGTCTTACAAGAGTGTTTATGTCTGCCAACCCGCCCCTTCTCTCCCAGCGCTTTCGAGGTTACTTTCCCGTTGTTATCGACGTTGAAACAGCCGGATTTAATGCAGGCACTGACGCCCTGTTAGAATTAGCCGCGGTAACGGTGAAAATGGATGAAAACGGTATACTTCATCCTGATCAAACTTTTCATTATCACATTGACCCCTTTGAGGGCGCTAACCTAGAGCCAGCAGCCTTAGAATTTAATGGCATCGACCCTAATTGTGCATTGCGAGGGGCTATTGAAGAAAGCGAAGCCATGAAGGACTTATGTAAAGGCATCCGCAAGGCGCAAAAAAATGCAGACTGCCAACGTTCAGTTATTGTTGCTCACAATGCAACGTTCGATCAGAGTTTCGTCAATGCCGCGATAGAACGCTGCAATATAAAACGCACGCCGTTCCATCCGTTTGTTTCATTTGACACCACCAGCCTTGCTGGATTGGCCTTAGGCCAAACGGTTTTGGTAAAAGCATGCCGTGCAGCGGGGATCGCATTTGACCAAAGTGAAGCGCACAGTGCGCTGTATGACGCCCAAAAGACCACCGAGCTATTTTGCTATATGGTAAATCGCTATAAAGCGCTCGGCGGATGGCCTGTAGAAAATAAAGAGTAGTTTTATTCAAACTGATATAAACAAAAACAGCGCCAAAAGGCGCTGTTTTTTTATAATCTTTAAACAGTTTAGCTTATAGCTTGTCTGCTTCTTCAGATAGGTACTTAGCAACACCTTCAGGCGACGCATCCATACCAGCTTTACCTTCAGTCCAACCCGCTGGGCAAACTTCACCATGCTCTTGGTGGAATGCTAGTGCATCAACCATGCGCAGCATTTCATCAACGTTACGGCCAAGTGGAAGGTCATTGATTACCTGATGACGTACCATACCTTCTTCGTCGATTAGGAATGAACCACGGAACGCAACGCCATCTTCTGGGTGCTCAACATCGTATGCCTGGCAGATGTCGTGCTTAACGTCAGCAACAAGGGTGTACTTAACCGGACCAATACCACCTTGATTTACCGGAGTGTTTCTCCACGCATTGTGTGAGAACTGAGAGTCGATTGAAACACCGATCACTTCAACACCACGCTTTTTGAACTCGTCGAAACGCTTGTCAAAGGCGATAAGCTCTGACGGGCAAACAAACGTAAAATCTAGTGGGTAGAAGAATACAACAGCTTTCTTGCCCTTGATTGCTTCACTTAGTGTGAAAGTGTCAACAATTTCACCACTACCAAGTACCGCTGCTGCAGTAAAGTCAGGTGCTGGACGGCCAACTAATACACTCATGAGTCTCTCCATTTATATTTGGATTGTAATAATAGAAGTGATTACGTTGCGTAACCACTTTGATAAGAAATTTCCTTCAAAGAAAATAGGTACGAATATGGAAATAACAATATTAAACAACGAGTTTTTTTACTGATCATACCAATAACCGCTTAACATCACCCCACACTGTTCAGTCTTTCTTCAATTACCTTGTATTAAATTTGTCATTATCCACTTGCTAAAGCAAAGAATAACAATTATTATCATTTACAGATTCATTTGGAGTACGTTTAATGTTTGTTTGCATGTGCTATGGGGTAACTGATAAAAGCATTCGCGCAGCGGTTGAAGAAAACGGTGTGGGAAATATGCGAGAGTTACGTCAACATTTAGAGCTTGGCTCACAATGCGGTAAGTGCATCAACATGGCGCAACAGATCATTGACCAAACTATCGTCGATGAGTCCCTATTCAAAGACGTTGGCTAGGCAATTAGCCAACCCGCGTATTCTTAAAACGCAACGTCATCGCTCTTAGCATCCTTGGCTAGACTTTAAATACCATATTTATTATCACGATTATTCCTTTAAGTGACCTAAGTCATATTCTAGTTTAATTACCTAAGTAACATTCACATCGTCACCTAAAACGATAGGTTGTTGTCCTTTCAAACTCAGAGCTAGGCTCATTTTCTTACTCTCAATGAGTGCAGCGCGCCATTTAACTACGTAGCTTTGCTGAAGCATGCCCTAGTTAAAGGTGTACTCAATGCCTGCATAGTAGAAAGCCCCATTGATACCGCTAGGCGATGTAGGTGGGTAGAGTGCGCCAACTTCACCTTGAAAAGGATTTTCATTAGGCAGCGAGTCAAACAGATTTTGGGCGCCGAGGGTAACTTGTGTTTGAGGCAGTACTTTCCATGCAACTTGGGCATCGAATGTGGTTAACGCATTGCCGTATATGTCCATGCCTGCGGACGCATCAAGATGGTCTTCATAAAACTCACCGTAATAGTTAAGCCGCCAAGTAAATGCCCAATTTCCTTTCGATTGCTCCAGCGTGATACTGCCTCGATGAGCAGGCAAGTTATCTTCCAGCATGCGAATTCTTGCCTGTGTTAGATTAGGTAGAAGCCGTATTTCGTCCCCCACTTGCGCAGGATAAAGTGTAACCCGCTCTACTTGTGTGTCTGTCCAGTTGAAGGCAAGAAGTAAAGAATTTGACCAATCAGCTAGCGCAAAATTGTAGTTAACAACTAAATCAACACCCTGAGTTTTTGTGTCAAAGTCATTAGTAAAATACTTTGCAGCATTATATTTCGCCGCATCTGGACGCCCTTGGGCAATAAGCGCACTAATGTCGTCGTCGGTTAACGGAATTGCAGATGTCGTACTAATACGATCAGAAAGGCGAATATTGAAATAGTCGAGCGTTGCAAAAAAGTTCTCGCTTGCCTGCATAACTAGCCCAAGGCTAAAGTTCACCGATTCTTCAGGCGTCAGTGGAGTTGCGCCTAGTTGCAGTGAGATAAGATCAGTTGGAGGCAGCGTTGCTTGGTCTTCCAAACCGTTAACACCGTAGGCGGTAGTTACGTTGATAACATTACTCTGCCCTACTGTTGGCGCCTTAAAACCGGTGTTTACAGATCCGCGTAATGCAAAAATATCATTTAGTTTATAGCGAGTACTCAATTTCCCATCGAATGTCGAGCCGAAATCACTGAAATGCTCTACACGAGTGGCCACGCCAAACTGCCATGCTTCGGTAACATAAAATTCCAAATCGGCGTACACAGCCCAATTGCTTCTGCTCCAGTGCCCAGCACTTTGAGGCTGATACCCCGGAAAACCGTTGGAACCGATGGAAAAGCCTTGGTTCAACCCAAGTGGCGGCTCTAGAGCGAAAGGGCCTGCAATATATGACGCTTCATCGCCGGACTTTTGAAAATAGGTTTCTTTGCGCCATTCTAAGCCCACGGCAATGCTAACCGGATCGTCGAAAATAGTTTGAATGAGTTTGTTAAAATCTAAGTTAAGCGTTCGCTCTACTTGCGACACACCACCGGGCGAAAACGACGTTGGCGTTTGTGGCCCTAACGATGGATTAACCGTATTGGAGATGGTGTACTCAATGTCACTGTAGCCCAATGTCGCACTGGCATCCATCGCCCAGCCATTAGGTAACTCATGTTTAACGCCCATCGCAACAGAAGCATCCGTTATCGTGCCCCCAAATTTTGGTGTGAAACCGCCAGGGAACCACTCGTTGAAAGCAAAACAGTTGGCACCAAGCGCCGTTGTGTTATCTGCAATAAGTTGATACGAGGGGTCCAGCAATACACTATTGCTGGACAAGGTTATAGAAGGGCAAGCAATTCCACTTTCCAGCCCGTCGAGATCGGCTACAATCAAACGACTTTCCCCTGTATTTGGGTCGGTACGGCTGAACACCCCTTCTCGGGTTTGCGGATTTCGAAAGTAAAAACCACCGTTTATTTCTCTTCTTGCTGCAGTGGCAAAGCTGTAAAATTGTGATTTAGACGAAATGTCTGCGCCTGCATTTAGCGCAAGTTTAATATCTTCGTTAACATCAAGCGCTCCCCATACTTGGGACGGTGACGCGATGAACACATTCCCTTGGTCAATCAAGTTCTGCGCATCAACCCGCTGTACAGAGCGCGACGTGCCATTTTGCTGACGATACTCTGCCGTTGCATTTAAAAAGCCGTTTTCTCCAATAGCAAAGCCCTTATTCAACTGCACTTGAAACAGTTCGCCGTCGCCTTCACTGTATCCGCCAACCTTCAGCGCAACATGCCCTCCTTCACGAGCATCCTTAAGTACGAAGTTAATCACGCCTGCAATGGCGTCTGAGCCATACTGGGCTGCTGCACCATCTCGCAATACTTCGACTTGCTTTAACGCATAGGCAGGAATAACCGATATATCAGGCCCTTGTGCACCGTCAGATAAACCTCCGCCTAAAAACGTGATTACCGCAGAGCGATGGCGTCGCTTTCCGTTAAGCAACAAAAGCGTGTGATCCGAGGACATTCCTCTAAGGTTCGCCGGCCTTACCAGGCTACTGGCATCATTGATGGGCTGATCGTTTACGTTCAACGAAGGAACCATCACGCTTAACATAGAAAGCACGTCTGAATTTCCCTGTGAGTTGAGGGTTTCAGAACCAATCACATCCAAAGGAACTGGTGAGTCAACAGCACTTCGAGGCGAGTTACGAGTACCGACGACCGCAATTTTTTCAAGTCCATTGCCTCCCTCGTCTGTTTTCTTTTCGGTATCTTGTGGCTGTGTTTCCTTCGCCACTAACGATGAACGAGAACGAATACTTACCGCACCGCTTTCATCAGTTACTACCGCCAATTCTGTTCCTTCAAGAAGCTGTGCCAGCGCTTCATTCAGTGTGAACGTACCTTCCAATGCGTTTGTTTTCACTTTTTTTGCTAAATCAAAAGGAAAAAGCAATGTGGTATTTGCCTGTTTAGCTAGTTCGGTTAGCGCTTCATTAGCATTTTGTGCGGGTATTGAAAAGCTGTAAGCACCCAATTTTGGTTCGGTTTGGTCGGGTGATTGCGAAGGGCTGTCTGTTTGTGCATGAAGCGTTGGCGCTGGTGCTATGAAAAGAAAAAAGCCGGACGCTATGTGTAGTGCCGAGAGGGACAAAATACGGGAGAATTTGCACATTCTTTTTTGCGAAAGGCATTGGGCCGAACACGCTAGGGCATGCAGCTTTTCTATTGCCTTTTTGGTTTGCCTGCTTATCGCAAAATTGCTGTATTGCAAGATATAAAATCGATGTGCTTATTATTTTAATTATATTGTCACATTAAAGAAATTGATGCCAACTACGAATAGTAGAAAGCACCTATCTTTCAGAAATATTTAACTTTTCGCTAGCTTAAGCTCAATACTTGTTTCTGTGACTTTCTCGTAATTGATATTAAAGCTGCTCTTAAGTGCTGACAACAAACCGTCTATATCGCCTACCTTAAAGTAGCCCGCTACACGTCGCTTGCGCAAACTTTCGTCCGAAATGTTAAAGCGAACGGGTGTATAGCGGCCAATCTCAGCTAATACGGCCTCTAGCGGCTCACCTTTAAATACAATCATACCTTGTTGCCACGCTAAATCGTCATCAATGTCATTTTGAGACATGCTTTCACGAGCTTCCACTTTACCTTGCACTGTGGCTTTTTCACCTGCGAACATGAGAAGTCCTTCTTCAGCAACAGGACGTTTCGTGAAGAGCGACTCATTTGAGGATGAAGCCTTAAAGCGATCTTTCACCAATACCTTTCCGTCGGTAACCACTAACTCAAACGCATTATCATCCACATATTGCATATTAAAAGCAGTTCCAACAGCGGTAACGGTGTTGTTGCCCGCAGTCACAGAGAACGGGCGAGACGTGTCGTGAGCCACTTCAAAGTGTGCCTCCCCTTTCAATAAAACGATATTGCGCGCCGTTGATGAGAAGTCTACGGTAACGACAGAGTTTGTATTTAGATGAAGTTTAGAGCCATCGGCTAGCGTCACGTTTTTCTGTTCGCCAACACCGGTTTGTACCTTTTGTGTTACCGCTGCGAATTCAGGGGTGCTATTTAGCCACGTACGCTGAACCACTACCCCAACAGCTATTGCCATCACTAAAAATGTGGCCGCAATGCCCCAAACCGCTGTTTTAGGCATATTGCGTTTTTTCGACGACTGACGTGAGGTAGGCTGCGGGAATAAACCGCTCAATTCATTTAATACCGACATGTCGTCCCACAAGCTAGCGGCGTCGAGCAAAGCTTGACGATGCGCATTACTTTCCGACAACCAAGCATCTAGCTCCGTCTTTTCGTCACTGTTTAAGCCGCGATCGAGACGGCTTATCCATAAGCATGCTTGCTCTTGGATATCTTCTTTGCTTGAAAACTGGCGAATATTATTCATGTTAACTACGGCTTATGTCCTGAGTCGCGTTAGCAGTGGCACGGGGGGATGCACTGTCCTTTGACAGCTCGGCTAAGTACCTAGAGCACATCATTAAACCTTTGGCGACATGCTTCTCAACGGTGCTTTCGCTTAGCCCCACAAGCTCTGCAATCTCTTTTTGTCGCATGCCATATACTTTTTTCAGCAAAAATACGCGTTTTACATCAGCAGACAATGTATCTGTCGCTCGGCAAAAATGAATAAAACGCTCTTTGCTTTCTACATTTTTTTCTAAACTGTGCCCTACAAGTTCATAAGGCAAAATATCCATGTCATCGAGCTGCTGCTTATTTTTGTTTTCAGCTTTCGCAACATGGTTCAGCGCTAGATTACGCGCTGTCTTGAGCATATAGGTACGCTCATACTGTATTTCTTGTTTTAACTCTGCTTCATAGCTTTTAATAAAAGCTTCTTGCACGATGTCTTCAATGTCGTCGGCGCCAACAATAGAACCTACCGCGCGCATTAGCTTTGAGCGGTATTTTAAAAAGGTTTCAGCTACTGTCGACTTTCTCGTCATAATATTAAATGTTGTGTGTTTCGATTTGCTTACATTGGCATCAATAATGCCTGCTTTTTCGTTCTTTTTCACCTAATAAAATAAAAGGGGGCTAATGCCCCC
>NZ_JBHNZD010000035.1:0-33247 GCF_054960375.1 Alteromonas sp. G4i35
GGAATGTTTGGGAGTAGATAAATGGTGCCCGGGGCCGGACTTGAACCGGCACGCTGTTACCAGCGAGGGATTTTAAATCCCTTGTGTCTACCAATTTCACCACCCGGGCATCGGGTTGCTTTTCAGCAAAGGTGTCAGGCGTAGAACCTGATGCTGCGTTGCAGCGTTTGGAGGCGGAACCCGGAGTCGAACCGAGATAGACGGATTTGCAATCCGCTGCATAGCCATTCTGCCATTCCGCCAGATGCGTCTGGCGTGTGATTAAAACTCATCTCTAAGAGATTGGAGCGGGAAACGAGATTCGAACTCGCGACCCCGACCTTGGCAAGGTCGTGCTCTACCAACTGAGCTATTCCCGCATGTCTTAATCGACCATTTCGTTTGGTTGATGTCCTCTCGAAATGTGGGGTGCATTCTACCTACCCATTCAAAACTGTCAACACAAAAAAGCGTTTAAATTGAGATAAATGCGGTTTTTTATGATCGTTTGCTATTTTTTTATTCACTTTGATTAATGTACGATCAATTTCACTTTACTGCGCCACTTCGAAGGTGTGGCCAGGCCGCTTTTGTATAAACAAACATTGACCAAATTGACAGCACTGCTGAGAAATATAAAAGAATATAACCTAAAGAAACCCAATAAATTGTGATGCCCATAAAGGTTTCTAATCCCGACAACAAGCCAATTAAGGCTAACATTTGCGCAGTGGTTTTTGCTTTACCTATAAAAGACACTTTAACCGCATCCCTTACACCATTCGAACCCATCCATTCACGTAACGCCGACACATAAATTTCACGAACCAATAGCGCAATAGATGGCAACGTGATCCACAGGTTTGCATAACTATGAGTAATCATAAGAAGAGCAGCGCCCACAATGAGCTTGTCTGCTACAGGATCTAAGAATGCACCAAAGGGTGTAGACTGCTGTAGTTTTCTTGCTAGATAGCCGTCAAACCAGTCCGTTATTGCCGCAAGCCAAAAAATAAATGCGCCTGCCTCGTGCGCCCAGCGCCAATCAAGAAAATAAACAACTACAAATACAGGAATAAGGATTACTCGGAATAAAGTAATACAGTTTGGAACAGTCCACATAAAAAGTACGTCTCGGTGTTATGCCTCTATGGGCGTTTTAGCGCGGTAGCGTATAAGCTCTGCATCTTTCATTTTTGTAACACATTACCTTAATTTGTAATGCATTGCTTGTTACTCATTCATTTATTGATGAAGGTGGTCGTAAATAGTTTCCGCCAGTTCAGGGCTTATACCAGGTACATTTGAAATTTCATCTTTACTGGCTTTCTTAAGACCCTGCAAGCCCCCCATGAATTTAAGCAGTGTTTGTCTGCGTTTAGCACCAATACCAGGTATGCTTTCCAAACTCGACGTGGTTTTAACTTTCTGGCGTCGGTTGCGGTGCCCAGTAATGGCAAATCGGTGAGATTCATCGCGAATATGCTGAATAAGGTGAAGCCCTGGCGAATGGCTATCCATCGGCAGAACCTGATGGCTACCTGCCAGTATTAGTGTTTCTAAGCCAGGCTTACGGGTGGTGCCTTTTGCCACGCCTAACAGCATAGGCTTTTTATCATGGGGCCAATCTTCAAAAAACGCTTCTGCTTGGGCAAGCTGTCCTTTACCACCGTCTATTAATAGAAGGTCAGGTATTTTTTGCACTTCTTTCACTGACTTGTAGCGACGTTTTAACGCCTGTGCCATGGCCGCGTAGTCATCACCTGGGGTAATGCCTTCTATATTGTATCGGCGATAGTCACTTTTGTGCGGACCTTCACGATTAAATACCACGCACGAAGCAACCGTTTGCTGGCCAGACGTATGTGATATATCAAAACACTCCATGCGTTGAATAGGCGTATCAACTTCCAGTGCCGCTTCTAAGTCGAGATAGCGTGCAAACACAGACTTTTGCTGACTGTATTGAGCATCTAACGCAGTTTGCGCATTTGACTGCGCCAGCTGCAGGTACTTGCGCTTCTCTTCCCTCGCCCCTTTGAAGAACTGGACCTTGTGTCCCGCTTCACTGGCTAGTACATCTGCTATCGCGTCTTCGTCAGTTAATGTATTGCTAAGTACTATCTGCTTGGGAATAACTTTGTTACCCGCCAGATAGAACTGTAGGAAGAAAGATTCAAAAACTTCTTGTTCATCGGCAGTGTTGGGTACTTTGGGAAAATAGGCCTTGCTGCCTAACAACTGCCCTTCACGAATAAACATTACCTGAATGCACGCCATATTGCCTTTGAACGCAAACCCAAACACATCCATTTCGTCTTGAGTACCAGCAACCCACTGTCGTTCTTGAACTTTTCTTAGTGCATTAATCTGATCGCGGTAACGGGCAGCAGCTTCAAAGTTGAGTGCCTCGCTGGCTGCTTCCATCTTTTCCACCAGCCCACCAATGACCTGCTGGTTTTTACCTTTCAAGAACAAGCGTGCAAAATTGACCTGCTCTTTATATTCTTCATCGCTCACATAGCCTTCTACACACGGCGCACTGCAGCGCTGCATCTGATACTGAAGACAAGGTCTGCTGCGTGCTCGGTAATAGCTATCTTCGCACTGACGTACGGGGAAAATTCGCTGCATTGAACGCAAGCTTTCTCGCACCGACCAAGCACTGGGGTATGGGCCAAAGTATTCGCCCTTTTTCTTTTGAGGGCCGCGATGGAAAGAAAGCCTTGGATGTTCGTGGTCGGATAAGAAGATAAAGGGATAAGACTTGTCGTCACGCATGACCACGTTGTAACGCGGTTTGTATTTCTTGATGAAGTTGTTCTCAAGCAAGAACGCTTCGGTTTCGCTGTTTACAACCGTGACATCCATGTTCGCAATCTGACTAACTAGCGAACGCGTTTTGGCGTTATCAAGATTACTACGAAAATAGCTTGATACACGCTTTTTAAGGTTTTTGGCTTTTCCTACGTAAATAACCTCTTCCTGACTATTGTACATGCGGTACACGCCAGGTTGAGAGGTTAGATTCTTAAGAAATGCTGCTGAATCAAATGCAGACATAATCACTTTGACGTTGCGCGTCTAGTGACGCTTAAAAGGTGTTAGGATTGATAAGCTTATGACGATAGGCCAAGTGCGTTAGCTCTACATCAGAATTTACGCCTAACTTTTGAAACATTCGGTAACGGTAAGTATTAACCGTTTTTGAGTTAATACTGAGTTCTCGGGCTATATCCGGCACTTTGTGACCTTCGGTTAATCGCATTGCTATTGTAAGTTCTCTACTCGATAGCTCGTCAAACGGATTATCCGAACTAGGCAATAACTTACCGATGGCGATGCTATTGGCCACTTCTTGATCAACATACTTTTGTCCTGCCGCAACTTTATGGATAGCGCGTATTACTTCATCTGGCTCTGCATCTTTTGTCAGAAAACCGTATGCGCCTGCATCCATAACTTGCATTGGAATAGGGCTTTCCTTGTGCATTGAAACACAAATAACACGCGTATTTTCAGACATACGAACAATTTTCTTTGTCGCTTCCAGTCCACCAATACCGGGCATATTCACGTCCATGAGTACCACATCTGGCGCGTTTTTTCGGCACAAAAGTACCGCGTCTTCACCGTTCTTCGCTTCTGCGAGAATAGTAAAATCGTCTACGTCTTCCAGAATCCGGCGTATCCCTGTTCTGACCAAATCATGGTCATCTGCTAGGATTATTTTTATCACTCTAGTATCTCACTGACTTCAGTTTTACATACAACTGGAATAAAGGCTGATAACGTTCATTAATGAGAAGTATTACCAGCCTCTAACCTTATCCAAGTCATCATACCACGAGATAAGAATTCGTGAAGTAGAGATACACAATTTGAAACTAAATTATTGATCTAGATTACTTTTAGGCAGCTATTTAGGTAATTCAAACCACAAGGCCACACTTTCCTCTGAGGCTTTCAGACGAATGATGTCTTGCTCGTAAATACCCAAAGCATCGCCTGCCTCTATTTCAACTGCATTCGTTTCACTGTCTACCACAGCCTGTACATTACCGCTAATCATATGAAGGTAACCCTTTTGGTCTTCAGTGCCATGCTCCCATGTTTCGCCAGCTTTCAAAGTTAAACGGCTGATTGCCGCATTTTGCTTAATGCGTAATGACCCTTCCCTACCGTCATCACTTACTAATAATTCAAGCTTTGAATCATGGTTATTTCCACCTGCCTGTGTGCCAAAGGTTTTTTGCGCATAGCTGGGCGTACCGCCTTTTTCATTGGGCACAATCCAAATTTGCAGAAAGTTAACAGGCTCTTCAGTAGAAGGGTTAAACTCCGAATGCATAATACCCTTACCTGCACTCATTACTTGCACGTCACCCGCAGGCACTACGTACTCATTACCGGTATTATCCTTGTGCTTTAAAGCACCGCTCACAACATATGAAATTATCTCCATATCTCTGTGACCGTGGGTTTCAAAACCTCTGCCGGCCTGAACAACATCGTCATTGATAACCCGTAGCGCTGAAAACCCCATATGTTTTGCATCATAATAATGTCCAAACGAAAAGCTATGTTGGCTTTTTAGCCAGCCAAAGTTCACTTTTCCTCTTTCATTCGCTTTTCTCAAATACATCATCTTGCATTCCTTATAACCGTAAGCCGCCACTGGCTCTTCTCCCCAACAGGAGTAACGCTGGGCGATAGAACATGTGTCAAGGGCTAATTATTTAATTAGGCCATTTTAATCCTCTTTAATAGGAATAAAATGTCATATATTTGAGCTTATTATTCTAATATTTAGAATTAAACTAACTGTCGGTCAACAGATGCGGGTTAAGCTACGCTAAGAAATAAAGCACAGTCTTTGCAGCGCGGTTTCTACAACCGCAGGGTGACAGGCTAAATTTAGCCTAATATGGTGTGGAGAACCAAAGGTCGCGCCGTCGTTACCTATCACGCCTCGCTCAATACATCCTTCCACAGTGGTCACGGGTGAATATTTGAGAGGTTGACGAGAAGCGTCACCTAAAGGAGCTCCATCCACAGAAGCGATACTGTTCGGCTGTGTTAAATGCGAAGGGAATGTTGAAAGGTCTAGCCACAAGAAATAACCAGCGCTGCCCATTGTATAATTAACAGATAAACCATAGTGCTCAAAGAAGCGCACAATAAGCTTTCGGTTGAAGCTCAACGCACATTTTACGCTGTCTAACCAAGTACTTCCCTTCTCATAGGCGGCAATCAACGCAACTTTTCCTAAATTACTTGCGTTCAGGTGCCTGCTATTAATAGCTTGGGAAAACGTCTCTCTGATCGTTTTATCCTTAATGACCGCATACGATGCACCTGGAATACTCGCTAGGTTAAACGCCTTGGATACGCTATTGATGTGGATAATGCGTGGCAGTTGATGAGTATGGATGTTACCACCGTTTTGACTTTCTTTGCGCCTCTCGCTCTTATTGCTTACCTCTGCACCAAACATGGGGATTAGCGTTGGTTCATTTGACGAGTTAAATGCAAACTCGCTGTGCACCTCATCAGTGATCATTAAAATATCGTTCTTGGCGCAGAAGCTCATAATAACACGCTGCTCTTCTGCACTTAACACTGTACCCGTAGGGTTATTAGGATGGCAAATCACGAATGCAGCCGCAGCACTATCGAAGGCTGAAGTATCTATAGTTGAGTAAGAACCTTCGACGTCTTCCTGACGACTCTTGTCACTACCCTTTGTCGCGGTAACTTCAGAAAGCCTAGTCTGAATTTGACGCGCGTTTTGAATGACTGGAATAGATACTGGCGTTAAGCCGTTATTTCCAATAGCCTCTGTTAAAGGGGAATAAGTTGGTGTTAATACCATGACTTTTTGACCAGGTTGGCAAAAAGTGTGAAGCGCAACGTCTATTGCTCCTATTACGCTCGCAACATCCACAACATCGCCACTTTCTACTTTAAAGCGACTACTTTTTTGCGTGGTACGCTCAAAACGTTTTGCTACCGCGTCACCGATATCAAGGGACTGATATCCATAAGTAGAGCGAAGGTTTTGTGTAATCGCGCTGAGAATTTCATCACAAGGCGGGATGTCCATATCCGCTATCCACATTGGAATAGGGTCTTGCTGAGACGCGACAACGTTCGCTTGAGATGAAGACGCGCCCTGAAAGCGGCGAAATATCGCTGAATATTTAAGACGGGTTTGATCGAGTTTCAGGTGAGAAGGTGCCTGCCATACATCCTTGTAAGGCATAAACTCGCTTTGCATAGCGTTGAATACGGGGAGATGGCTTAGCGCGTTGCTCACCTTCACATTATCCTATCTATATAACCTTACGCATTTACTATTGGCTAAAGGCCTTCTGAATTCTATTATATTTATAAGCGCGAAACACGCGTACCGCGCTCACTTTATGCTACACACACACTTTAATAGACACCGTGTTATTCTATCTTTTCAAACACGTTAAATTCAGAAAGCGTATGTTGGTATTTCCGCTTTGTTTCTCGAATGACAAATGGAATGTCTTTAGGTTCAGCAATTCGTTTAAAGCTCTGACCTAATGCATCTTCAAGCGCCTGAGTAGAACTAAGCGTTTCACCATTTTCATCTTTATAGCCGCCCAACCATTCACTTCTTTCGGTATACTCTTCCAACCATGTAAAGGGGCTGGCGACAACGAGCAATCCACCTTTATTTAGCCGCGTGGCCATGTCCGTTAATACCTTTCTTGGACTATACACTCTATCAATAAGGTTGCCTAAGAAGATCAAGTCGTAGCCTGTGAATTGCGGCTTCAAATTACACGCATCACCTTGTGCGAACGCAACGTTGTCTACACTGTCATCTAAACCGAGCACAGAGAGCTTGCGCGCCTTAAACGACGTAAGTTCACCTTCTTCTATAAGGTTATAGCGTATTTCACCACGCTCTTGCATCTCAAACGCTGTTTTTATAAAGCGTGCAGAAAAATCGATGCCATCGACATGATCGAAGTATTTTGCAAGTTCAAAGGTAGACCGACCAACGGCACACCCCAAATCTAACGCTTTAGCGTGTTGTCGCCCTTGCATAGCGTCAATACAAAACTGCGCACTGGCTTTAGCAAAATTAGGGACACCGTAGTACTCGTCGCCGTAATGGAATTCACTGTATTGCGAAACCTGTGTATCACTTTCATAATCAAAATCGTTCACTGCTATAACTCGCTTTCCTTGAACATACCGAAACCCCGCGTGCTGAAAGAAGTGGCGCCTAAAAGCGTAACGACTATCTTTCATTGCTTCGTTACCTGTAGATACCCAACTACCGCCTTTAATGAGGTTATGCTTATTGTCGAATGTTGGTGTTGTAAAGTCGTCATATAGAGGATGAACGATAAAGCCCTCAAACGGATAGATGGGTGTTTCTGTCCATTGCCATACGTTGCCAACAACATCATAAAATTCGCCGGACTTATTAACATTAACAGGTTCACTCGACGCATACTTTTGCAGAGCTATGTTGAATCCTTCGCTGTATACGGTTTGTGTTACACCAGCCTGCTGTCGTAACGCTTGCCATTCATTTTCAGTCGGCAGACGAATAAGATCACCCGTTTTTTCACTCATGTAGTTACAAAACGCTTTCGCTTCATGATAATTCACATCCACAGGCCAATCTAAAGGTAATGGATGCTCTTCAAGCATGCTGCGATATAAATAATCATCACCCTTTTTAATCCAAAATACAGGATACTGAGCTTTAGTGTATTCACGCCACTTATTGCCTTCAGCCTCCCAGTATTTTGCGTTGTTATAGCCGCCGTCTTGCACAAACGATAAATACTCACCATTACTTACAAGAAATTTAGACGCACTAAACTCGCTAACGGATTCTTGCTGAGAACCATATTCATTGTCCCAGCCGTAATAAGCACTGTCCCACGCTTTGTCATTTATGACTTTCTGTGCCGGAACGGTCATTAAAACATTAGCCTCTAACGCTTCAGCATTAGTTTGCATAGTGCCACATGCAGGCCATACTGGGCTGGGGCGTACCGATGCTATGGGTAGCTGTCTGATTAGAACAGATGAGGTTTCTAAATGAATACGTTCATGCTCTATTCCCATTACTACGGGCCACATTGGGCTTTCCCAGTCAATAGGCATGCTGAAAGACATGGTATCTATTAAATCGCAAACCAATGTGCGCACTTGATTACGATATTGACGTACCTCTTCCACCTTCGGCCAGTCGTAATTTTCATCGTTGAGATCATCCCAACTCATCTCATCAACACCAATGGCAAATAGCGATTCAAATTTTGGGTTAATGCGCTCGTTTATTGCCTTAGACAGTACTAATTTATTGATAAAGAAAGTAGCAGTATGACCAAAATAGAAAATTAACGGATGGCGCAACTTTTCAGGTCGTTGATAAAATACGTCATCATTGGCAAGACAAGAGAAAAGCGATTCGTAGGTATCAAAGGAATCGAGGAAATAAGCCTTAATTTCCTGTCTTTTTTGCTCAACTGTTCCGTCCCGTAAATTAAGTGTGGGCATTGCCTGCATAATGTCCTCTCGATTTTTGTTATTACTACCAACTGCGTAGGACCAGCGCCATAAGACTAAAAGAAGAGCGCTTTAAAATGCCGTAATGATTTCAGTTGATTGCTAACCCTTTATGTATACCAAGCTTTTATGAATAAAGCGCGACATAACTAGGTTTTTATGGAATATCCTGTAATTACAAGATACAGACAGGATGAGATCAGAAAATATTTCATAACAAACTTATGCCTGCGATGATGCTGTGAAACACCGTTCAACTTAAAGCTCGTGATCATAAAAAGCATGGAGATACCGTTGGTTATCATGTTACGTTTACCTAGCTTACTAAATGCCCAATTCAACGTTGGCTAATAAGCTGCGTCGGTAAACAGCATACTTATACGCTTATACCTTCACACCTTCAGAAACGAAAAAGGATTTTTCTTAACATGAAATCAGTAATTTACATAGCAGTAACGCTGCTCTCGTTGTACGGTTCACCCGCGACTGCAGCTGACAACTATACTAATGCGCTTCTCAATGAAGCCGTTCGCAAAGGCAATAAGAGTACCCCTTTAATTGTAAACCCAACACTCACTATGGAGCGCCTATCAACCAGTGACGGAGAGATCACTTATCACTATCGCTCTATGACGTTGACTCAAAACAAAGGCGTTAATCAATTTGTAGAGGAACAACAAAAGAAGCTCTATCCGTATGTGTGCACTTCACCCTCGCAAGAAATTTTTAGGCGACATGGAATTACAGTTAATTATTTGTACAACGATAAGAATAATGATTTTTATGCGGTGATAAGTATCGACACTACAACGTGTAACGAGGTTGGTTGAAAACGTTCTAGCAGCACGTTTTTATTTGACCCATAAAAAAAACCCGCAACAATGTGCGGGTTTTCATAATATGGCGGAGAGTGAGGGATTCGAACCCCCGGTGGGTTTGACCCCACGTCTGATTTCAAGTCAGGTGCATTAAACCGGGCTCTGCCAACTCTCCTGAAGTGACGCTTATCTTAATGATTTACGTGACGCTGTAAAGCACTAATTTCAATTAAATCAATCAACTGGTGAAATATTCACCTTTTCGCAAGAATAATAACCATCTTGGTAGAAAATGACCTGCGTTCTCATTATTTAAAAACACTATTAGCGTTAACCTACTATAAATGCACGTAAAACTTAAAACGACGTTTTTTAAAAGCGATTGAAGTTCTCACTCAAAAATTCTCATTAGGTATTCTATGCACGTCGACAGTTCATGAGGCCAAAATGATAATGTTCGTTTAGCTTTGAACAATATAGTTTTGCGTAGGTTTCACTCTTGGCTATAGCCATATACTAAAGCGCGTAAATTTAGCCCATAAAAAAACCCGCAACAATGTGCGGGTTTTTCGTATTTGGCGGAGAGTGAGGGATTCGAACCCCCGGTGGGTTTGACCCCACGTCTGATTTCAAGTCAGGTGCATTAAACCGGGCTCTGCCAACTCTCCTGAAGTGCTGCGTATCTTAATGATTTATGTGGGACTGTAAAGCACTAATTTTAACATTTTTACTCAAACGACCAATTGATAATCAAAGTGTTCAAAATTTAATTGCTCTCGTTTAACGCAGCCGGTATCCAATCAGGTGTTGCACTTACGCGGCAATGTGAAGCACTGGTCAATCACACCACACAAACATGCTTGCAGGTTTGGTTAAAAGCGTTAAAGACATGGCTTTATCAGCTACTCTATTGTTAACGCCATAGCAAACATGGAGTGGAAGAAGGTGCTCTTCTCTAGGATGGGCGTATCGCGCATCCGGCGCGCTGTACCATTCAACAAGACGAGCTTTGCGTTCATTCTCGCTGTAGGCACTGGTCTGCATAGTTGTCTGAAGCCAGTTATTAAAGCGCGTTGCTTTTCGCATTGCCTCACCGGAGCTATCAAAAAAGCCCTGCATATTGTGAAAAGAAGACCCCGAGCCCAATACTAAAATATTCACTTCGTTCTTTGCTTCACTATTTACAGGCTCTACCCCGAGTTCAACAGCTTTCCTAATTGCTTCCCCCAATAGCACATGCTTTTTAGAATCCAAGTCAGACGTGATGGATAGTTGAATACAGGGTACATCGGCACTGGGATACATAATACTTAGGGGAATGAACATTCCATGATCGAAACCACGTGCCCTATCCTCCCGTACAGCAATGCCTTGTTCTGCTAAACGCTTTAGTAATAAAGTTGCGAGTGCTACTTCTCCTTTGGCCGGATATTCAAGGGAATACGCCTCTTTAGGGAAGCCATAATAGTCATAAATCAAGGAAGGTTCTGGGTGAGTAGTTACACAGACTTCAGTATCTTCCCAATGGGCACTAATCACTATGACTGCATCAGGTTTGGGTAAATCTGTTGATAATGCTTTGAGCGCTTCAATCATTTCAATGTGATAGGCAGGCATTCTCGCCTCTCCTACTGACTGCATTTCAAGAAGTGGAAGCGGCCCTCCACCATGAGAAATATAAGCGGTGTTAATTCTCACAGACGGGCGAGTTTGCGTTCGCTGTTGCATAAAACCATACCTTGTTAGATGTAGAGAATACCATTCCTGCATTCCCACGCTTCGTTAGGAAACTTGCCAGCGTCTTCTGAGTGGGCAATTATCAATGCGGATTGATATAAGGGCTCTATAGCCATTGAAACCGGCGCATTTGGGCCGGTTTCGTTAGTCGTCGAATCTCACAACCGCTATTTATTAAGCTTGTGACTAATAAGAGAGTCGATTGAAAATTTACCGCCACCTTGAATAGCTAGCGCACCTGTTGCAGCAAGTAGCGTTAGTGCAAACTCGTAACCGTTGTTAGTCATAAATAAACCGTTTGCTGCATGTACACTAAAAATCGCAATCACCATTGTGAATGCACTTACTAAAGCGGCTGGGCGTGTTAGAAAACCCATAATAAGCGCTAGCCCGCCAAAAAACTCAGCGCTGCCGGCCAGCAATGCCATTAAAAAGCCTGGCGCTAAACCAATGCTTTCCATCCACTGACCTGTGCCTTCTAGTCCATAACCACCAAACCACGCAAAAAGCTTTTGTGCGCCGTGTGCGGTAAGAATAATGCCCACAGGCACACGTAAAACCAAACTAGAAATACTGCTGTTAGAAGTAAAAATGTTTTTCAGAAATTGCTTGTTCATTGTTGAATCCTCAAAGTCTCTCGTAATTGAAAGTGTCATATCTAAAAAGTGATGAACGCTCCGCCTGACTCCATTGAGTTGGCACAGCGCTAACCTGATGCATATAGAATAGTTACCAACACCTATTGAATAAAGCGGTAAAATATTGAATGATTACCAACATTTTGTTGTTTATAGAGACGAAAGACTAAACGATGGATAAATTATCGCTACTGAAAACCTTCTGCGTTGTTGCGAATGAAGGCAGTTTTACAAAAGCTGCAGAAAAGCTAGACACGTCAAATCAACTCGTAAGCAAGTATGTTGCCGAATTAGAGAAGCAACTTGATACGCGTTTATTCAATCGCACTACAAGAAAAATTCACCTAACCGAGGCTGGTCAGCAGTGTTTGCAACATGCAATTCATATTCTTGAAAGCGTAACCGATATGGAAAGTCAGCTTGGGTTGCTCAATACACAAGCAAAGGGAGTTCTGCATGTAAGTGCCCCTGTCTCTTTCTCAACATTACATTTAGCGAGTGCACTCAGTGCGTTTCAACAAGCACACCCTCACGTATCGATAAACTTGCAGCTAAACGACAGAAAGATTGATGTGATAGACGAAGGGTTTGATGTAGCAATACGTGCAGGTCACCTAGCTAACTCGTCGCTGGTGGCCAAGAAAATCACAACGATAAAGCTGGCCCTGTGCGCTTCACCAGCCTACCTGGAAAAATATGGCACACCGCAACATCCAGCTGAATTAAAGCCTGAACATTATCTTGAGTACTCCTACGTCAACTATGATAACGATAAATCAGCGCTTATTGCGGCGCTCAAAGCAAATGCCCAGACTGTGACGCCCAAGCTAACCGCCAATAATGGAGAAGTCCTAACCAATGTAGCAAAGCAGGGTGAAGGTTATGTACTTCAACCTACCTTCATTGCCGGTGAAGCGCTCAAAAACGGGGAACTCGTGTCCATACTGGACGATTTCGTACCGCAAGCTATCTCTTTGTATGCGGTCTATCCTCATCGTAAGCTCATTTCTAATAAGCTAAGGGTTTTCATTGACTTTTTATCAAGCTATTTTGAAAGTACGCCCTACTGGGACAAGTAAATCGCGGTACGCGTAACGCTTAATTTATGTGGTAAAAACATAACTTCAGTGGATGAGGGATATCAGCATAATAAATTAAATAAAAACGGCGTGGAGAAACACCTCCGACGCCGTTCGCGTAATAGCCTATCTGGTTTCAGTAACTTAAACTCTAAAAGAGTAACCTTACCCTAAAGCCCTCATCACATTCTGAAGGTTTCCATAATCGCAGGCACACCCGGGAACATACCAATTAGTGCCATAACGGTACATAACACCAAAAACGTAATTCCTGGAATTAGCCAACGCCCTGCTTTGCCGAGCTCTCCAGCTCTATCTTTACACCCAACGAGCCCCAAATTATCCAAGAGCATGGTAAAAGACCATCCGAATACCGGATTAACTAATACAGATGAGATCACTACCAATGCGGCAGACTGGGTCGTTTTACCTTCACGCGTCATTTGCATACCGGCTTCCATAAGCGGCAGAAAGACCCCAACAATAAGTGCTACGCAAAGCACTGGTGGCCAAATTGCTAAATCCATGGGGTAACCCCAAAGTGCCGCTACAACACACAAAAAGCCAGTAACTAATGCACCACCGGGTATGGGTCTGCGCGCGATTGAAGCCGGAATAATGTAGGTCCCCCACGAAGATGAGATATTCCCCCCTCCCAGTAGGCTTCCCACTGCCTGACGACTAGATGCAGCAATCATGGTGTCATCTATATTCATGTGCGCTCGTTCACTTTTTTTAGGGTAGCTAAGCTTTTGGAAGACTTGATGACCTAAGAAATCTGGCGACCACATAGACACAGCCAGCACAGCAAAAGGCAGCACAGCGATGAAATGTGACCAGTCTGGCAGGCCTAGTTTCCAACCTGTGTCTTCCCCCCACCAATAAGCAGGGTTCAAGTTAGGCATACCCGGCGACGTTGTGAACTCAAATGGCGCACCGAAGGAAAACGCAATGACCGCCGCCATCACCGCACCAAGCGGAATGGCTAGCCAGCGCTTTTGCATATGCTCTAGCCATGCATACATTAAAATAGTGGCAATGATCACCACGAAGGCTAAGTAAGCCATATCGAAGCTTTCTGCCCACGCAAAGAGTTTCTTCACCTGGCCTGTAATGCCAATAAACCCTAAATACAACAGCAACCCACCGCATACACCGTTACTGGTTAGCCTAGCAAGCACACTGCCGCCCTTCGTTATTCCTAAAATAAAACCAAAGAGTCCAATGAGCAGACCGAGCGCCATGGGATGGCCGCCAGATGCAACAATAAGGGGTACCAAGGGCAGTAAGGGGCCGTGTGTACCTGCTAAATTAGCTGACGGGTTCAGAAAACCGGAAATCAGAACAACGAACAAGATTGCTGCAATGAGTAATTCAAAGCGCACGTTTTCAATAACAAACTCAGGAGATAGCCCTAGCGGTGCTGCGAATGCACCTACTACGGCGGCAACCATAACGATTTTTCCTATGGTCGCCGCCATGCCTGGCACGAAGTCTTCCCACTCAACGCGGTAGTCTTTACCAGGCAGGTTCAACCGCCAACGTTTTGGAGAAAGTATTTGAAGTTCGTGATTTAAATATTCGTCTCTTGATTTAAAACTACTGCTCGGTTTGTGAAGATTTTGATAAGAAGAACTTTCTTGTGACACATAACACCTTTAGATTGCGCGAAGAAAAGCGCAAGCCTAAACATGTGAATGGAATGTAACAATGCGACTGTGGTCTTATACGAAAGTCTAACGTGGAAGACGGGCATAAAAAAACCCGCAACAATGTGCGGGTTTTCATAATATGGCGGAGAGTGAGGGATTCGAACCCCCGGTGGGTTTGACCCCACGTCTGATTTCAAGTCAGGTGCATTAAACCGGGCTCTGCCAACTCTCCTGAAGTGCTGCGTATCTTAATGATATTTTTATGACTGTAAAGCGAAAAATTAAAAAAGTTGTCTAAGTGCCGAGATTTCAATCAAATAGACTGTTTAGCACGTATAAGAGATGTTTTTATATTCACCTGACACCATTTTCATCTGAAACTACTTGAAAATGGGAACTAAAACCCATACAACATACACTAAATAATTGTGTACCATTTTGGTCATATCATAAGTCCTGTTGGAGGAAACAATGGATCAACGTTCGATGTATTCAAGTGCATCTCAACCATCGGTATTGCAGACGAACAAGGTTCTACGCAACACCTATATGCTGCTTGCGATGACACTGGCGTTTAGTGCGGTTTGTGCTGGTATAGCAATGGCAGTAGGCATTTCTCCTATGATGTCTCTTGTTATGACTATCGGCGCTTTTATTACGTTATTTGTAGTTCAGAAAAAAGCTGATTCAGCATCTGGTATCTACTGGGTGTTTGCATTCACAGGTTTAATGGGTGCATCACTAGGTTACACGCTTAATTTCTATCTAGGCGTTGCGGGTCCAGGCTTGATCATGGAAGCGCTAGGTGCAACAGCACTTGTGTTCTTCGCGCTTTCTGGCTACGCACTTACCACTAAGAAAGACTTCTCGTTTATGGGCGGATTCTTGGTAGTAGGCCTAGTTGTAGTGCTTGTAGCTGCTATTGCGAACATCTTTTTCGCAGTTCCAGCGGTAAGCTTAGCAATCAGTGCAGCGATTGTGTTTATTATGTCAGGATTCATCTTGTTTGATACAAGTCGTATCATCCACGGTGGTGAAACAAACTACATTCGTGCAACAGTTTCGCTATACTTGAACATATACAACTTGTTCACGTCTATCCTTCACCTTCTAGGTGCGTTTGGTGGCGACGATTAAAACAGCGTTAAAGGTTTAAAGAGAAACACCCCTTAACCGGGGTGTTTTTATTTGTATGGCAGAATATTCAGTACTTATCACATCATCACCGTTTCAAGGCGATACAGCGTTACGCGCCCTCTCCTTTGCACAAGGTGTAATCGATAATGGTGATGTAATAAACAACGTTTTCTTTTATAGCGAAGGTGTACACCACACTAATAACTTAATGCTAAAGACGGGTGACGAGCTGTTCGTATTTGATAGCTGGAAGACTCTAGCGACTGAACACAACGTGAAATTACTTGTATGCATTACCGCCGCCGTTAAGCGAGGTATTGTTAGTGAGTTAGAGGCGAAAGAGAATGGGTTGTCTCAGGCCAACTTAACCGCGCCTTTCGAGCAAGCTGGCTTGGGCGAATTCTTCACTGCGCTCCATGATTGCAACAGGTTGGTACAATTCTAATGGCGCAACTACTTATTAGGTTTACGCAAAGCCCTTTTTCCAATGCTAAAAGCCAAGACGGTTTAGATTTTGCGCTTGCTGCAACAAACTATGGGCACGATGTTAAAGTGCTTTTTGAAAGCCAAGGTGTACTGCAGCTTGTTAAGGCAGCGTCTACCAAAGGACTAAAAAATCACACCAAACGTTTAGCTAGCATGCCGTTTTTCGATATCGAAGAATGCTTTGTGTGTAAAGCAAGTGCAGATACCTACGACATTGAGCAGGTTCTTTCTAATAACAGTCTAGTTGATGAGTTAGACTGTGAGTGGATAACCCCAGAAGAAAAGGTCACGCTTATCCAAAGCGTAGATCATGTGGTGACATTCTAATGCTTATTACTATTTCAACGCCAAATTTGAGCACTGAATACAAACAGCTTATTGAAGCCACTTTTGAGCAATCGACTTCTACTTATGTTGTATTTGTTGGTGATGGCGTTTATGCCCCTGCATTAAACACCGCGTTTTTTGAGCGGCTGGCCAATACGGTAAAAAGTACGGTAGAGAGTACGACAAAAGGCACGGCAAAAGACAAACCAACGCTAAACCTGTCGTTCTTGAGTACAGATGCGGATACCAGGGGCGCAAATCTTCCCGAACATATTAATCCTATTTCTCACAAAGAACTTGCTGCAATATCAGCAAAAAATCAGCACTGGATACCCCTTTCATGACACAAGAAACCTATAGCTTCAATTATAAAGGGCAAGCGATCCCTACAGACAAAGCCGGGTATTTACTCGACTATACCCTTTGGGAAGAAGATATGGTTGAGTTGCTGGCGCAAGAAGAGAACATTGAATTAACCGAAGCCCACTGGGAAGTGGTGCGCTTCGTACGCGCATTCTATGAAGAGTACGAAACCAGCCCAGCGATTCGTGCTTTGGTGAAAGCTATGGCCAATAAGTTTGGGCCAGAAAAAGGTAATAGTCGCTACCTGCAGCGACTCTTTAAAAAAGGCCCGGCGAAGCAAGCCACTAAACTAGCAGGATTACCTAAACCTGCGAAATGCTTGTAAAGGCGATCGCACATTATATTTAAAGTGCTAGCGCCCCCGGCTAGCCTTCTGCTAAAAGCACTTGTTGATTTGCTTCACGGGTTGAAACCCGATTTAAGGTAGCTATCAGAAGAGCCACCCTATTGTTAACTGTTTTAGCCTTGGTGTTGATATTGCAACTCCCCTACTACATTGGCGTTTTATCTCGGGTTTCAGGCATATTTTTCATACTTGCCTTTTACCGAACACCATAAACGTGAATGTTTTACATAAATGGACATAGGAGGCTATATGACAGTTCAAAAACACTACGTAATTGTGGCCAACCACGACGACGCCACAGCTTACACCTATACCAACCACGGAAGTGCACTTGTTGAAGTAAAAAAGTGGCACAACGAGTTTAGTGACGCGAGTGACCAAGACATTTATACAGATAAACCCGGCAGACAATCGGCTCCCGCTTCGCAGGTGCCGGGCGTTGATAGCATGAATCGAAAAGATGCCGCTGAACTCGAAGATGAACGATTTGCCAGTGACATTGCTGACTGGCTAGATGGTGAGCGTAAACGAGGTGCGTTGGGCTCTATAGATATTATTAGTGGGCCTGGATTTCTTGGTAAATTGAGAAGCGGAATGTCAGCTCAATGTTCAGACGTCGTCGACAAAGAAGTGAAAAAGAATGTTTTAGGTGCAGACGAGGAAACCTTGCTTTCCTACCTTAAATAAAACGTTATTTAGTAGTTAGATTGTCACAGGCGGCTGTTGTCATTGCCGCCTTCTCTTACTCGCTTATAAGTAAAAGTCAGCGGTTTTCGTCAGCCTTTAACACGTTAACTTCACCGATTGCCTCGGCGCTTTTAAACGTCTTTACTCGCGTAACTTCGAGATCGGTATAAATACGAGGATTATTCAAAATATATTCTACCTCATTGTTCAATGAGCCTTGTGTCTCAGCCGCTAACCACGCATTTATCGCATGTGCATTATGTGGAAGAAAGCAAGGAATGGATTTTTCATGATACTGGCTAAATCCCTCTACGGGTGGGCGCGTCACTACTGCACAGGAAAATAGGCCATTACTAAACCGCCGGTATACCGCGCCAATTAACAATGCACCAGTAGCCGATTTCATTAAAAAGTGCGCTTTTCCTTTACCAAGTGGGTTTGACTCCCCTACTGCAGTTGCGACAACCACAGCGCGTCGTTCACGAATGAACTTGCTCCAATAAGGGCTTTCTAGATTTCGAGCGTTAAATGTTGTTCTATCACCTACGGTAAGCGCGTTTCCATTAGGTTTTGCGTCAAACCACCACGTTGCATCGATGGTGCTATCACCAGATACAATTAAATTGGTAATTTGTCGTTCTGGCACTTTTCCAAATGCAGGATAAAAGTTAATAACATTGCTTGTGGAAGATTCATTGACAAAAAGCGGAATGGTTTGTGTAAGCCCGACTTCTTCAAGAAGCGCAATAACGTCAGGTGAGTCAGTAATACGCTGTATAAATCCGCACATGTAAGAAAGCCTATGAGTTTGTACTCGCTTCAAGGTACAGAAATTATAAGGGAAGTAACACAAAAAAGAGCCACCACGTTCACGTGGTAGCTCATCGTTTTAGTTAACGCTTATTCGAAGCGAACAGTAATACCTGCATTCAACCTGCGACCAAGTAGGTCGTATAGCGGATCGAACGTGTAGCCAGGTGGTACTTTATTGAACGCGTTTCTTAAACCCACATATACATCAACATTTTCGTTGTAGGTATATTCAATGCTGAAGTCATGAGTCCAAATACTTCCAACAAACGCTGGAGACACGTCTTCAGGTGAATCTGCACCAGGTGAAACGTCAAATAGCGCAGAACGATCAATAAAGCGGCTCGTATAGTTGAAGTTCCACTCATCAATACGGTAGTCAACGATGGTTCTGAATTGATACTCAGGGTCGCCAACTTCGCCCACTTCTACGTTAATCTCATCTGGACGGTCTTGGAAAGCGTATTCTTCAAGTTCGTTAACTTTGTTCCCTTGAAGGTTTAAGCGAAGCTCACCCGGTAGACCTAAATCGCTGAGCTCAGTAGTATATCGGATCTGAAACTCAACACCCGATGTTTTAAGCGCAGAGGCATTAATAAAGCCAGAGCGTACAACTTCAACATCGTTATTTTCGTCGCGGTCAATCTGAGAGCAGAACCCTGCATCAGGACCACCTGAAGCATCCACACAGTTATCGAGAATATCTTGTGCACCGACTTCTGTGATCGCATCTTCAATCTCAATGTCATAGAAATCAACCGTGACAGAGAAGTTTTCTAAGAACTCCGGTGTCCATACAATGCCTATCGTTCTCGACTCACTGCCTTCAGAGAAAAGGTCAGGATTACCGCCTGAGACTGTCTCGATACTTACGTTATCATTTGCTTCAAAACCAGCAGGAATACCCAGTGCTAGACAATTTGCGGCGCGATCTGGATCATCGTTAATATTGTCGGCGTCACACGGGTCATTGATGTTTGCAAAGCCTGGCGATTGAGGAGAAAATGCCTCGTCAACATTAGGAGCACGAACAGCTTCACCTACGGTACCGCGGATTCGCACATCTTCAATTGGAGCCCACATAAAGCCAACTTGCCACGCATCTGCATTACCCGCGTGTGAATAGTCCGCTGTGCGATATGCCGCATCTAATGATAGTTCCTTAGCCAGCATAACGTCACTAAGAAGAGGTAAGCGAAGCTCAACAAAGAACTCACTCACATCATAGCCACCAAAGGAGTCTGGCGTAGCAGCGTTGGTAAAGACCCCTTGTTTTGTTAATTCATCGGTCGTTGTCTCAACGTCTTCTTCACGATATTCATAACCTAACGCAATACCTAATGGCCCACCAGGAAGTTCGAACCACTGACCTGAATCGAACGAAAGTGTTCCACCAACCATCTCTTGAGTGATTTCATCTTCTCGTTGAACATCACCAGCTATAAAGTCGGCAGATGCTGCACTTGCTTGACCAAAACCAAATGGATTAAACGGTGCACAGTTTTCAGGGTTTACTAACGCTGGGTCTTCATAGTCTTCCCCCTGAAGCGCTGGAACTTGGCTGCGGCACGCCGCTTGCCCTGTTTCAGGATCAATGACCGAATCAAGCGCAGCCAGGAAATTTGTAGGAATTAAATCATTTAGCGTACGACGTACATTCGATACTTCGCCGCGAGTGTAGTAAACATCGTAGTCGAAATCAGTATCACTCAGAGTAAAGTACCCTTCAAAGCCACCGATGAAGCGAAACAGCTCACGATCGTTAGACGCTGTTCGGTTACCAATATCGGTGAAGAAACGCGACATTTCAACCACTGATTGACCGCCATCAAGAAGGCGTGAGCGAGTAGACTCATCTAAGAATGCATTATCTTCTACATCAACGAAAATACCACCAAAACGGAAAGACGGCTGGAATTGCTGCTCAATTTTCTTATCTACGTGTTTGACGTCACCATAAAAGCGAATGTTGTCTGTGATGTCATAGCGGAACGTACTTGCTAAGGTAACTGTTTCTTGATCAGGAATGTAGTTAACGTAATCTTCGCCGAAGAAAACAGAATCGTAACGTTGATCGAAACTACCAAAAGCGAAGCTATTATTTTCCAAGCGACTTACTTGATCCATCGGCGAACCGTCTGGCATAAATGTAATCCGAGGACCACCACCAAATGGATTAATTACGCCAAACTGGTTAATCATTTCTGAACCAACAAATGGAACGCGTAGTCTATCTGCAATACCATCGTTTTCACCAGTATCTAGAGGGTTTACAATAGTCCCCCATGCAGCGGCCTGTTGAAGGTCAGGCTCCATAACTTGGTTAATGTTATTTTTTTCAGCGAAAAAGGTGATATTGCCTTTTCCATCATCGGTAGTGTGACCGTATAATGCACTAAAATTATTGGTTCTATTTCCAACACCTTCTAGGTCAGTGGTGCCATCAAATCTGAACTCAAGGCCCTCATAGTCGTCTCTAAGGATAACGTTGATAACCCCTGATACAGCATCAGAACCATAAATAGCTGACGCGCCACCAGTAATTACTTCAATTCGCTCAATCATAGCGGCAGGTATAGAACCTGTGTCTACCGCATTAGAAAACGGTGAACCTGCTACGTGTCGTTTACCGTTGACAAGAGTAAGTGTTCTATTTTCACCAAGAGAGCGTAGATCTGGCGAGCTTAGACCAGCGTTAGCATTGCTATTGTTGTTACCAATTAGAGTAGAGCCTGCGGCTATCGCGGGAAGTTCAGCAAGAATACTACCTAAGTCAGGCGTACCGAAACGCTTAATTTCTTCTGCGCTCACAGAAACTATTGGCGCGGGCGTAGAAAGCTCTGTTCGTTTAATACGCGAGCCAGTTACTTTGATTTTTTCAACAGATTCTTCATCTACTGGAGTTTCTTGAGCTAAGACAGGATAGGCAAGTGAGCCTACAAGACCAACTAACGCTGCATTTCGCAACGTCCTGGTAATGAGGTTTTTTTTAAACATGTGTGTTCCCTGGAATTTCATGTAAGGGAAAGAGAAATTCCAAGAAGGACATTTCCCTTATCCTCAAACATCAATATTTATTGATATGTAACTTTTCCTAGACGCGATACGAAATACGATTTTTCAATAACTTGCGTCAACCGAAACATTAGCCAAAAGTAGGGGGTATGTAAAGAAATGTAAAGACAGGTAAAGACCTATCTTCGGTGAGCTTATCTCAATGAAAAATAAAGAATAAATTCTTAATCCTTGCAACATGTTTACAATTTGAAACATCTTTTTCACAATCAAAAGACTGATTATGAGCCCATTTAAATATTAGCTATTCATTACATACTAAACAACTACCCCATTCTCTCATCACAGTATTCTCAGTAATACTTTATGCTAATCAGGTTTACTAATAAAAAAATCCGACACCTTTCGGATGCCGGATTTTCATTTAAATTCGCTTTGTGCAGTAGTTATCGCTTAACTAAATAAATCTAATCTTTAAAGCTTCAGTACTTTACACGCTAGTCGCTTTGATAACCTCTTGGCCTGCCATGTAAGGCACAAGCGCCTTTGGAATCGTAACGCTTCCGTCTGCTTGCTGATTGTTCTCTAAAATAGCTACAAGCGTACGCCCTACCGCTAAACCAGAACCATTCAATGTGTGAAGAAGTTCAGTTTTATTCGTTTCTGGGTTACGGAATCTAGCCTGCATGCGTCGTGCTTGGAAGTCCAACATGTTTGAACATGAAGAAATTTCACGATAGGTATTTTGCGCAGGCAGCCATACTTCAAGATCGTAAGTTTTACATGCACCAAAGCCCATATCACCAGTACAAAGCAACACTTTGCGGTACGGTAATTCTAGCTTTTGAAGAATAACTTCTGCGTGTCCTGTAAGTGCTTCTAGCGCGTCAAAGCTCTCTTCTGGCTTAACTAACTGTACAAGTTCTACCTTATCGAACTGATGCTGACGAATAAGTCCACGGGTATCTCGACCGTACGAACCAGCCTCTGAGCGGAAGCAAGGCGTATGCGCTGTCATTTTCACAGGCAGCGTTTTCGCATCTAATATTTCATCGCGTGCGATATTAGTTAGCGGAACTTCTGCAGTTGGAATTAGGCTAAGCCCCTGTCCTTCTTCAGTTGCTGGCTTGGTGTGAAATAGGTCTTCACCAAATTTAGGCAACTGACCTGTGCCATAAAGGCTGTCAGCGTTAACCAAGTAAGGCACATACATCTCTTGGTAGCCATGTTCTTGTGTATGGGTATCTAGCATGAACTGAGCAATTGCACGATTTAGGCGAGCAATATCGCCGCGCATCACTACAAAGCGGCTTCCCGTTAGCTTACTTGCGGTAGCGAAATCTAAGCCGTTGTTTAAGCCTTCAGCCACATCAACATGATCTTTAACTTCAAAATCAAACGTGCGTGGTTCGCCCCATCGAGAAATCTCAACATTGTCATCTTCGTCTTTACCCGCTGGTACAGACTCGTGTGGCAAATTAGGAATGCCTTGCGTAAGGGTGTTAATTTCTTCCAACAGTTCGCTAAGTTCCGCTTTAGCGGCGTCAAGCTCGTCACCAAGCTTACCCACTTCAGCCAATAGCGGTGCAATATCTTCGCCCTGCGCTTTTGCTTTACCAATGGATTTACTTCGTACGTTACGCTCGTTTTGCAGATCCTGTGTTCTGGACTGAAGTGTTTTTCTTTTTTCTTCAAGCGAACTGAAAGCTGCTACATCGAGGTTAAAACCACGGGCAGCTAATCGCTTAGCTGTTTGTTCTATATCGCTTCGCAAACACTTTGGATCTAACATGTGTTTCTAATTATCCTTTCATCAATTGAATGGCTAGCCAACCTGCTATTAGGCAAGCGCCAACGTTAAGAAATACATTTGCTGCGGCTTTAAGCCACAACCCGTTTTCTAGTAAAGTTAAGGTTTCAACGGAAAATGTTGAGAATGTAGTAAAGGCACCTAATAGCCCTACACCGATAAGCGCTCGGTAAGGAGAGTCGCTTAAATCATGACGTTCGATAAAACCGTACAGTAATGCGAGTGCAAACGACCCGACCACATTCACCGTTAGTGTACCAAACGGCATGTGTTTTCCAAATAAGGAATCAACACTTGTGGTAACAAAATAGCGTAAACAGGCGCCGGTCGCACCGCCAGCGGCAATAAAACAATACAAAGCTAACCCTTGAGGCACGAAAACTCCCTAGCGCATTTTTTTATTAACTAATTCATATAATCTGAACTAGTTGAGTTACATGTCTGCAACTTTACCTTTTATTGTTACTTCTCGCATTAAGTGAATCGAGAAATTCACGCTTGGCTTTCAAAGCTTTCTCTAAACCGCGTTCATTAGGGTTATACAAGCGAGTTCCAGTAAGGCTTTCCGGAAAGTAAGACTCACCCGCGGCAAACGCGTTCGGCTCGTTGTGAGCATAGCGGTAACCATCGCCATGACCGAGCTCTTTCATTAGCGACGTAGGCGCATTGCGTAAATGCATGGGAACAGGTGCATCAGAGGTTTTACGCGCCAATGCTTTTGCTTCGTTAAACGCCATATATACCGCGTTACTTTTTGCAGCTAACGCACAATATACCGCAGCTTGAGCAATAGCGCGCTCGCCCTCTGCGGGCCCTACTCGGTGAAACGTGTCCCAGGCATTAATACAGAGCTGCATTGCTCTTGGGTCTGCATTACCAATGTCTTCAGACGCGATAGCAAGTAGACGTCTTCCTACATACAGCGCGTCTCCCCCGCCATCAAGAATTCTTGCGTACCAGTAAAGGGCTGCGTCTGGATCTGAGCCTCTAACAGATTTATGAAACGCGGAGATTAGGTCGTAGAAGGTGTCGCCTTTATTGTCGTAACTAGCAACTTTCTCGCCTACCGCATGTTCAACATCGCTTACGGTTATTTCGTTTGCTCCGGTGAAGTCGGCAGCAAGCTCCAAATAGGTGAGAAGACGACGTGCGTCGCCGCCACTTAAATCGATAAGCGCGTTTCTGGCTGTTTCTTCAATACCAAGGGCTCTGTCACCCAGACCTTTTTCAGTATCGCTTAGCGCTCTATCAATCAATTCAGACAGTGCTTCGTGTTCGAGTGTTTTTAGCACATAAACACGTACACGAGATAAAAGCGCTTTATTTAATTCGAACGAGGGATTCTCTGTCGTTGCGCCAATAAAGGTAACAACGCCAGACTCAACAAATGGAAGAAACGCGTCCTGCTGACTTTTGTTGAATCGGTGTACTTCGTCTACAAACAACAAGGTTCGCTGGTTATAACGGGCGTTTTCTTCAGCCGTATCCATGGCGGCTCTGATGTCTTTTACCCCAGAGGTAACCGCAGAAATACGCAATACAGATGCGTTGGTGTATTGAGCAATGAGTTCAGCAAGGGTAGTTTTACCGGTACCGGGCGGCCCCCACAAAATCATAGAATGACAGTGACCCGCCTCTAACATTTTACGAAGAGGCTTACCTTCGCCAAGTAAGTGTTCTTGACCGCTGTACTGCTCTATGGTGACCGGGCGCATTCGCGCCGCGAGGGGCGCGAAATCTTGATTAACGCTGGTCATCAATTATGAAGCTGTCTGGAATATCAACTAAGAACGTATCAGCGGGCACTGGAAAACGCGTTTCAATATTACTGAACACCAAAGTGCTGATTTGCTGTTGCGCATCGAGCATATTAAGCGAAGCGAGTTCACTGTCTTGGTTAAAAGTTAATGTAAGCGTAGCGATTTGGCCGCCCTGTTCTTTAGGCGTGATTTGGTAGCTTTTTGTTGCGCTACCACCATTGATGTTGTCTGCCGCGCCATTTTCAGGTGTTACAGCCGATGAACCGCTATTTAATTGATTGATAGAGAACTTTGACCACGTAGCTTCATCTGTCGATGTAAGCAAAACAATAGGGTTATCTTTAATCGCATTGTCTTGAGATAGGACTGTTACCTGCTCTACGAAGGTATCCACATTCCAAACCGCTTCGCCATCGGCAACCAAAAGGGTTTCATCAGGAAACGTTGTTTCCCAGCGAAGCTTATTGGGGCGGGTCATGGTCAGCGTGCCTTGTGCTTCGTGAACGACATTTTGCTGTGCATCGACTACTGTCTGCGCAAAGCTTGCACGAAACTGCTTCATATTGCTTAACAAAGCCTGCAGTGAAGTACTCGCAGAATCATTGATAAGCGATGAAGTTTTAGGCTGACTAGTGTTTACTGTGGCATTAGCCTGAATAGCGTCATGAACACTGACAACCTCGTGAGCATTGTTCTTGCCTATATTTGAACCTGTTGTATCTAATTCTACCGCAGCGTTAGCAGCAGTCATTGCTGTACCTGCCGTTACCAATGCACTCACAAAATAAACCGAAACTGCTTTATTCATTTATTCAATCCATTCGTTATTCTTTGTGGGGCGGCGGTGCAAGAACCTCACGGTTCCCGTTATGCCCCTGTGCACTTACGACACCACTCATTTCCATTTGTTCAACCAAGCGCGCGGCCCGATTGTAACCAATTCTAAACTTACGCTGCACACTCGACACACTAGCTCGACGTGTTTCGGTGACAAACGCCACGGCTTCATCATAGAAGGCATCAAATTCTTGATCCTCACCCTCAGGCTGTTCGCCTGGCAGTAAGACTTCGGCCGTCGCTTCGCCATTCAGGATCTCATCAATGTATTCAGGCTCACCACGTTTCTGCCAGTCTGCAACTACAGCATGTACTTCGTGATCATCCACAAATGCACCGTGAACACGGGTTGGCACAGGGCTACCAGGAGGCAGATAAAGCATGTCACCCATCCCTAGCAAAGTTTCTGCGCCTTGTTGGTCTAGAATGGTTCTTGAGTCTATTTTACTAGAAACTTGGAATGCACAACGGGTTGGAATGTTGGCCTTGATCAGACCTGTAATAACATCTACAGATGGACGCTGCGTGGCAAGGATTAGATGGATGCCCGCAGCACGTGCTTTCTGTGCGATACGTGCGATAAGCTCTTCTACTTTTTTGCCCACTATCATCATCATGTCGGCAAATTCATCGACTACTACCACGATAGCAGGAAGCTTGGCTAAGTCAGGCGCTTCAGCATCCATACTTTCTTCATTCTTCCACAGTGGGTCCTTTATTGGTGTGCCATTAGCAATAGCTTCTTCTACTTTCGCGTTATAGCCTTTTAGGTTACGCACGCCAAGAGCGCTCATTAGACGATAACGACGCTCCATCTCACCCACGCACCAACGAAGGGCATTGGCGGCTTCTTTCATGTCGGTAACCACTTCAGCAAGCAAGTGAGGTATGCCTTCATAAACGGAAAGCTCAAGCATTTTCGGGTCAATCATGATCATGCGAACATCTTCTGGCGTGCTCTTATAAAGCAAACTAAGAATCATAACGTTCACACCTACAGATTTACCTGAACCTGTAGTACCCGCAACCAAAAGGTGAGGCATTTTGGCTAAATCGACCACCACTGGCTGACCTGAAATATCAGCGCCCAACACCATGGTTAATGGTGATTTATTAGACTGAAAAGTATCGCAGCTAATAACTTCGCTCAGCCGCACCATTTCACGTTTTTTATTCGGCAGTTCTAAGCCAATTACTGACTTACCCGGAATAACTTCCACTACACGCACCGAGATAGCTGACATAGCGCGGGCTAAGTCTTTCGACAGCCCTGAGATCTTGCTCACTTTTACCCCAGGTGCTAAATCAAGCTCAAACCGGGTAATAACAGGGCCTGGGAACACGCCAACCACCGTCGCTTCAATGTTAAAGTCAGCCAGTTTTTCCTCTACCAAACGAGAAATACCTTCAATTTCTTCTGGCGTAAGCGGGTTTTCATGTTTGTCGGCACGTTCAAGTAAATCAAAGGACGGCATAGGTGGTAAATCAGGATCTAACTCACCTGCCCTCGCCTTCACGGGTTTGGCACCTAATGCAGCAGGCGTAAATGCTTGGGTAGCACCTTGACTCGCTCCCTGAGTTTCAACAGTTTGCGACTGTAGCGTTTCCGTATTTGGTTCGCTCCCTTCAACAGATGGCGCGCTGTTATTTGCAGAAGTTATTGGCTTGCTTCCAGTTTCGTAAGGCAAGTCTTCATCAAACTCTTCTAAGTCGTCAAAGTTAATATGCGGACTTTGCTGTGCTTGGTGTTTATGCTCATGTTGACTGCTATCATCTTCTGACTGAACTGAGTCATCTTGGCTCGATTTACCCAAACCCACTTTGTCTTTAAAGCTACCAGTAACCGCACTACGCATACCTGATAATGAGAACGACGACTTTTTCGTCTCAGCTATATCTGCACTTGATGTCGCATCGTCTTCCTCGGCGTTGACAGTATCGTGGGGGTTAGATTGAACAGACTTGTCCCCGTCATAGGTATAAAACGGCGGCTCATCATCTACATCGTCAATGCCAAAGGTAGGCTCACTGCGTGATGGCGTAGTTTTCTGTGTCTGTGATGGTTTTGTCTGTGCAGTAGAAGCCAAAGGTTCAGCGCGCATACTGGTAATATCTAGCTCTGCACCTTCGTCGCCACTTTGATTAGACGATTTGTTAGCTAGGGCTAGTCGCGGCATTTCGAATGCTAACAAACTCTGAGGCGCTGAAAGAGTCTTGCGTCCTAACCACAGCGTACCTTCACCTAACCTGTCGATAATAGTGAGCCAGCTAATACCCGTTAGTAAGGTAAAGCCCGTACAGAAGAAACAAAGAAGTAGCAAAATTGTGCCAGCGGTATTGAAGTAAGGCACTAGCGCTGAACTAATTACGTCGCCAACAAAACCGCCGGCTGAAAAGTTGTAAATGTCGTCAAAATTTATACTGGCGATGCCCGTTGCACCGAGGGCCATCAACAGCCCACCAATAATTCTTAATCCAATAGTAAGGTAATCGAATTCATCGAGTTCTTTAATGTGTTGGAATAGAAACCACCCTAAGAAGGCAGAGCCGAAAGGCAGTAAATACGCTAAAAAACCAAATGAGAATAGCAGAAGATCAGCGACCCACGCCCCAGTTGCTCCAACCCAGTTGTGAACGTCGAGTTGTAATCCAGCCTGACTCCAACCTGGGTCTCCTGGATGAAAAGATGCTAGTGCCAGCAATAAGAAGAAGGCGAAAACACAGGCGATAATCATACCTGCTTCCCACACTCGCTGAACCCCTGTTAATCGCGCCATAACCCTAAAAAACCTTCAATTTCCATCGCATGTATTACCGCAGATAGCTTTTTACCCTATGCGGTAACCGCAGTACTAACCGCAACAAAGAGCTTAGCGAACTCTTTGCTATTCCTACATAATTATTATTGATTTACTTTTTGGTAAGTTACTGAGCGCACAACTGAATTAATACACCCATCCCCTACCCTGTGCTTTAGCGTGCTGTTAATCCTTTGATAAAACACAAACACTGTATTTTTGCACAGCCTACCACAAAACCACGCTATTGAGCCACGCTTTCATTACTTCAAATTAATGCGCAGCGACGATGTACTTTTTACTTCTTCCATCACAACGTACGTCCGCGACTCACTTACTCCGGGCAAGCGCAATAAAGTATCACCTAATAATTTCCTATAACTTCCCATATCTGCAACGCGTGCTTTAAGAAGGAAGTCAAAATCTCCGGACACCAGGTGACATTCTTGTATATCGTCATGCAGTTTTACCGCAGCAGAAAATTCTGCAAAGATATCTACCGATGTTTTCGTTAACGTAATCTCTACGAACACAAGCATAGCTGCGCCGAGCTTTTCTGGGTCAACGACAGCATGATATCCTTTTATATAGCCCTGAGCCTCCAGCCTCTTAACTCTCTCAAGACAAGGGCTGGGGCTTAATCCCACTTCTTTAGCAAGTTCGACGTTTGATATACGCCCGTTTTTCTGTAACTGTACCAGGATATTCCTGTCTATTCGGTCTAGGTGTTTTGGTGTCTTTACCAGCATATAAAATATCTTAAAAGCATCTTTTAGGAGAATTATATGCTACAAACGCCCATTCTTCAGCAGATAGTTCGTTTTTTTATCACGTATACTCCGCAAATATGTTCACGTGCTTCAAAGCCGAACACTATTTATCAAAAGTTCAACCAGAGCCGCTTAGAAGCTCACTATAAGATTGAGGACTATACATGTTAGTTGGTGTACCAAAAGAAATTAAGAACCACGAATACCGTGTTGGCTTGACGCCAGCAGCTGTAAAAGAGTTTGTTAGCCACGGTCACAGCGTTTTAGTAGAAACGAACGCAGGTGACGCAATAGGTTTCACTAACGAAATGTATGTCGAAGCAGGCGCAGCCATTGCATCAACGGCTGAGCAAGTGTTTGCTGAAGCAGAAATGATCGTAAAAGTTAAAGAGCCTCAGCCTAACGAGTGTAAAATGCTTCGTAAAGGCCAGACACTATACACCTACCTACATTTAGCGCCTGATCCTACGCAAACAAAGCTGCTTGTTGAGTCTGGTGCAACTTGTATCGCATATGAAACAGTGACTGACGACCGCGGTGGGCTTCCACTACTAGCACCAATGAGTGAAGTAGCTGGCCGTATGTCGGTTCAAGCTGGCGCGCATTACCTTGAAAAAGCACACGGCGGTAGCGGTACACTTCTTGGTGGCGTTCCGGGTGTAGCACCAGGTAAAGTACTGGTTATCGGCGGTGGTGTTGTTGGTACTAACGCAGCAAAAATGGCACTAGGCCTTGGTGCTGACGTTACTATTCTTGACCGCTCGCTTCCTCGCCTTCGTCAAATCGATGATATCTTTAACGGACAAGTAAAAACGGTTTACTCAACCGTTGACGCTATCGAGCACTACTCTTCAAAAGCTGACCTTGTTGTTGGTGCGGTACTAATTCCTGGTGCAGCAGCTCCGAAGCTTCTTACTCGCGAACAAATTAAGGCAATGAAACCTGGTTCAGTGCTTGTTGATGTTGCTATCGACCAAGGTGGATGCTTTGAAACATCTAAAGCGACCACACACCAAGACCCTGTTTATGTTGTTGACGATGTAGTTCACTACTGTGTTGCAAACATGCCTGGTGGCGTTGCGCGTACTTCTACGATGGCACTTAACAATGCCACATTGCCATTTGGTCTAGCCTTAGCTAACAAAGGACCAGCGAAAGCAATGCTAGAAGACAAGCATTTGCTTAACGGCCTAAACGTGCACGAAGGTAAGGTAACTTACAAAGCCGTGGTTGACGCACTAGGTGAAGAACTAGGTCTAACCTATACACCAGCTGAAGTAGCGCTTAAAGGCGAATAACTTCTAAAGATTAGTCTCGGTTGGGCCTGTGGCCATGCCCTTGAATAAGAAAATCGGAATAAAAAAGCTCGGTATGTGAACATCACATCCGAGCTTTTTTGTATTCGAATTAAGTCTAACCGTTTATTGATGCGTTTACTGCTTTCAGTACGGCAATAGGGTCTTCCGCTTTAGTGATAGGTCTTCCCATAACTAAATAGCTCACGCCAGCTTTCATAGCATCGGGAGGCGTCATGACGCGCTTTTGATCACCAGCATCTGCGCCTACTGGGCGAATACCTGGTGTAACTAGCAGAAAATCGTCGCTGTGTTTTTCGCGTAATGCGCTGGCTTCCTGTGCCGAGCAGACAATGCCGTCTAATCCTGCTTTTTCTGTTAGTGCCGCCAGACGCAGCACTTGTTGCTCTGGTGTCACACCGCTTACTACATCCGCCAACTGCGCTTCATCCATGCTGGTAAGAACGGTAACCGCAATAAGTTTAGTTTGAGGGTTGCTGCTTGTTGCAATCGCCTCTTTAGCTGCTTGCATCATAGGTAGGCCGCCCGATGCATGTACGTTTACCATCCATACACCCAGCTCCGCCGCTGCTCTACACGCTTTCGCTACAGTATTTGGAATGTCATGGAATTTGAGATCTAAGAAAACGTCAAAGCCTTTAGCGATTAGCGCTTTTACGAATTCCGGTCCAAATAAGGTGAACATCTCCTTGCCCACTTTTAGCTTGCACAAGCTTGAATCTAATTTATCAACAAACGCCAATGCAGTGTCTTTATTGTCATAGTCTAATGCAACAATAACGCGTGGGTCATGCATGTTCTTTTATTCTCCGTCTAGCCCTTTGATAGGTTTTACTACGCCCCACTTTTTACAGCTAGGACATAACCAATATAATTTTCGACCGGAAAAGCCACAGCTGCCACAGCGGTATTTAGGGCGCTGCAACATTTGCTTTTCCACCAATTCTTTAAGTAAGCGTAAGCTATCAGCCGTGGTTTTATCTGAAAGCTGGTCAATGTAAAGCCCCATAAGGGTTTTAAAGCCGCGCATAGTCGGGCGTTTGCGAAGTTGCTCAAGTAAGTATTCAGCCGCCTGTGCCGTTTCACCGCGCTTCATAAGCACATCAACCATGGCTAAATAGGACGTAGCACACTCTTGCCAGTGCGCTTCTAAGTTCTTCTGAAAACTTTCCCAGTCGTCAGTTTCTTCAGCAATTTTTTCCAAACTAGGTACGGCTTCGCTGAACCAGTTGATATCGCGTTCGGCCACTTGCGTAAAGTACGCGTTGGCATCAGTAAAGCGTTTTTGATCAAGCGCTATATCACCTAACATAAGCCACGGCCTAACCGCATGTTCGTCGGCATTTACCGCTTTTTGTAATAAGGTCAATGCCGCCCCTTGGCTATCGTTCTTCAACTCAACCGATGCTTGTTCACAATAAAAGTGTGCAAGGCGTTCGCACAAATCATCATTGTCACCATGACACTGCACCATACGTTCGGCTAATTCGATGGCTCTTTCCCACTCTTTCGTGGTCTGGTAGATACTGAAAAGTTGCTGTTGAGCTACAAGGTAGTGTTTATCGCTGTTAAGCAGTTGAAGAAAAGCATTTTCAGCACGCTCTAGAAAGCCTGCTTGTGTGTAGTCGTGACCAAGCTCCCTCAGTGCATTTTCTCGTTGAGCCGGCTGGAGCTCATCACGGCTAACTAAATTCTGGTGGACTTTAATTGCGCGGTCTATTTCACCTCGGTGACGGAAAAAACTCCCCATCGCGATATGCGTCTCTACTGTGTCGCTATTCACGTTAATCATTTTGATTAGCGTATCGACTGCTTTATCAGGTTGGTCTGAGAGAAGGAAGTTTAGCCCCTTGTAATAATGCTTAGATAGAATGCTAGACTGCTTTCGCTGCGCTTGACGGACACTATTTCGGCCCATTATCCAGCCGTAACCTGCCGCAACAGGCAAAAGGAGAAACAGCAGTTCGAGCATTAGTGTTCTTGTTCCAGACTCTGTATTTTAGACTGCGCAGACATCAGCTGAACACGTAATTTTAGCCAGCTCATTAGCATTACCAAAATTCCGATACCAACGCCAATTGAAAGTGTTATCGCTATTAACGTCGATAAGCGAAGATTCGCCTGAGCAATTAAATAATTAACTGTTACTTGTGCTTCATTTTGTGAGCCAATGACAAACGCGATCGCGAGCAGCACCAAAATGATAAGAAACGTTAGGATCCCTTTCAACACTCAACCCTTTTTTGTTGATTTATTTACAAGAATAGCAAAATGCGAAAAGAGATAACACTAAAAGCGTAAGTGAAATGATGTT